>JAJTEZ010000091.1 GCA_021298335.1 Saprospiraceae bacterium
CACCTGCTTCCAGCAAGGCCACCGATAATCCTGCCTCTGACAATATTTTGGCAGCCATACCCCCTCCTGCACCGGATCCTACGATGCAGACATCATATTTTTTATCCTGTTCTTTGATTTGAAAACTCATAAAGTGTGATTTGTTGGGTAAATATAATCTGAATCCCGCATAAAATCAGCAGGTTTTTTTAGGTTATTTTTGAAAAACTGCAATCCAATATGACTGAATTGGTCTAATTTTGCACCCGAATCCAATACTCTATGACAATTTCATGTATTGTCGCTGTAGCCAGACACAATGTATTCGGAAAAAACAACGAAATACCCTGGTATTTGCCAGCAGACCTCGCCTATTTTAAAAAGACAACGCTCAACCACTGCATCATCATGGGAAGGAGTTGTTTTGACTCCATCGGCAGACCACTACCCAACCGAACTAATATCATCATCACTCGCGATCCCTTTTTTATTGCAAGTCAATGTCTGGTTGCTCACTCCATCGGAGAAGCTCTGGCCATCGCACAACAACAAGGTGATGACGAAATATTTATTATCGGAGGAGGACAGATCTATGAACAAACCCAGGATCTCTGGCAGAAAATCTACCTTACAGAGGTCGACCTGGAAGTAGAAGGAGATACCTTCTTCCCGGAGATAGATCAGAAAATGTGGCAACTCCTTAGCGAGGAATCACACGAAAAAAATGAAAAAAATCCTTTTAATTACACCTTTAAAATTTTAGAAAAAATCTAATAATTACATAAAAACTACACAATATGCTACCTTCCCCTCTCAAGGAGGATTTTCTGCATTACCTGTGGAAGGTAAAGAAAATCCATTCCGGTCATTTATTGACGACTGATGGTCTTCCTATAGAAATCCTGGATTACGGTCACTACAATCCTGACGCAGGACCAGATTTTACACAAGCAAAATTGCTGGTCGATGGTACTGTTTGGGTCGGAAACGTCGAAATGCACGTTTTAGCATCAGACTGGTACAAGCACAAACACCACCTGGATCCTGCATATGAAAATGTGATACTACATGTGGTATACGACCATGACCAGCCTGTATGGATGGAACACAGGCAATCTGTACTGCCCACCATTGCCTTAAAAGGCAACCTGCCCCTCTCATATTTACAAACTTACCTGTCCCTGACACAATCTCCTGAAGAAATTCCCTGCCAGTCATTCCTTCGAAAGGTTCCCGGAGAACTGATTCAGGTCTGGCTGGAATCACTGGCTATTCAACGGCTGCATCAAAAAATGAAAACTGTGGAGCGAATTTTCCTGACCGTCAACAATTGCTGGGAAGAAACTGCTTATGTTCTGATAAGCCGATATTTTGGCGCTCGTGTTAATCTGGATCCTTTTGAAATGCTTGCACGCCGGCTGCCGATGACTCTAATCGCTCGAAACAGGCATTCAGAACTCAAGATTGAAGCTCTGGTATTCGGACAGGCGGGCATGCTGAATGCCCACTATACTGATGAGTACTTTGTAACCTTAAAAAAGGAATTCCATTTTTTACAAAAGAAGTACGACCTGCAGCCAATGGATCCACGCCACTGGAAATTTAGTCGTCTCCACCCGGAAGGCTTCCCCACCCTTAGGCTTTCTCAGTTTGCTGCCCTCATGTCAAAGGACATTAGACTCTTTGGTGCGATACGTGATGCGAGCAGGCCGGAAGACGTCATAGAACTACTGCGCACATGCCCCGCGGAATATTGGGGCACACATTACAGGTTTGGAAAAGAATCTGTCAACAGAGGTCGTCATACAGGCAATGACCTACACACGGTTCTGATTGCCAACGTCTGCGTACCCTTGTTGCACTATTACGCACTTTACACCGGAGAACATCGTTGGACCCTAAAAGCCCTTTCCTGGCTCGAAGCATTGCCTTCTGAAAACAATAAAATTACACGGCGCTGGAAAAAAGCTGGACAGGCGCATCAAAACAAAACGAAAAACCAACTTCTCTTTCACTCATTCATATTCCTAAAAGCTTTTACGAAGTTGAACCGGCAATACAATTTCCTTGCCGGCGCGGTTGACAACGATGTTCACTCTGTCTCCCACTTTATTCAACTTCATCGCTTTATCTATATCGTCATAATTCTCGACTTTATTCCCATTGATTTCAATAATGACATCACCAGGCAGCAAACCTCCCATCTGGGCCGCACTCTTCCTTTCTACTTCCTCAATATAAAAACCCTTGCTTGACCTCAATTGAAGTCCAAATTCTTTGACAAGCTCTTGATTGACATCATATCCACCCACTCCAAGACTGGTCCTCTCAATGTTTCCTCCATTCTCAATGATATCGTCCACAACTTTTTTAACAATTCTGGAAGGGATGGCAAAAGAATACCCCGCAAAAACTCCCGTTGGTGTTGCAATCGCCGTGTTGATGCCAATAAGTTCGCCCTGAAGATTGACCAGTGCCCCACCACTATTTCCGGGGTTAATGGCAGCGTCGGTCTGTATAAATTCTTCGATAGCCTTTTCATTCTGAATGATATCCAACGATCTGCCTTTGGCACTCACGATGCCGGCAGTCACTGTTGAGGTGAGGTATCCAAACGGATTTCCGACAGCCAGCACCCATTCGCCAACCTGAACCTTTTCTGAATCTCCAATTCTGATTGGCGAAAACAAAGCACTCGACTCCACCTTGATGACTGCCAGATCAGTAGATGCGTCAGTACCCACTTTTTTGGCTTTATATTTCTTGCCCGAAGCATCAGTCACTGTAATGTCATCCGCAAATCCGACCACATGATTGTTAGTGACGATGTAGCCGCTGTTTGTATACACCACTCCTGATCCACTTCCGTTTTTTGGGGTGTAAAAATTACCACCAAAAAAATCTTCAAAGCTGAAAAAATTTCCAAATGGGTCCATGCTTCTTCGTTCCTGTTGCTTTCTCTGCTTCTGTAGAATTTGCTCGTCGCTTTCTTGTGCAAAAATGTGGACCACTGAGCCCGTCGATTTTTTTGCACTTTCTACAAAATCTGCAGAAGAACCTGAAAAAGAAGGCATGCTTTGGTCACTGACAAAACGTGCCACGATAGGACTTTTGTCTTCCTCAGGTGCCTCTGGTTTGAAAAAAAGAAAACCCACACACACGATCAAGCCACCCAGAACGCCGGAAATGACAGGTTGTATATACGTCTTCATGTAAATTGTTTTAAAATATAAAAAATTACTGACGGAACACTTAAAGCTTGTGGCGTGAAATTGAAATTTCTTAGCAATACAGGTTTTCATTTTCAAGTTTCTGCCACATCGAAAAACTGAAAAATTTGTTTTCTAACGTACTTTTAAGTCGATAAGTTACTGGTGATCGACTGTTTAACACAATCTTAACTATGATGTTACCTAGAAACTTCGGCTGTTACAGCATGAACCCGAAAATGCAGGCTTTGCAACTGAATATCAAAGGGTTCTGGAACTTCTGGAACTGGCAAAAATTCCTTTGTATGTAATTAGTTGATTTACATCCTCAAATCAAATTCACCGAATATTTGATTCCCTTTCCCATCAAAGCTAAAGACCAAATGTAAAATTTCCCCCTAAATTCAGGTCAAAGATTGACCTGAATCCTGTATTATTGCCCTTGAATCAAAAAAAACAACATGGTTTTGTGTAGAATTTGGATAACCACAGGTATTGCTTTAATCACCTTTTTAAGTAGCGGCTTCGTGTCTGGTCAGACGCTGGAAGATTGGAAATTGAAGAAGCAAACACTGGAGTCTTCCTTAGCTCCTTTGCAAGCCGAAATCAACAGACTTCAAGGTGAAATTAATAGCGTGGATGTCGCCATTGCCTCTTTACCGGGAAGTTCGTATGGTATTTTTGGGACATTGGGAATACAGATCACGGGTAGAAACCAATGGTTTGCCGCGGGAGATCTTAAAGATTCAAGGACTGCCGCGATCAACGGCAGTCTCAATGCATTTGCACACAGGCTGAGAAACAAATATTTCTGGCGGAATCATGCAAGCCTGACACTTGGCTGGCAAAAACTCAAGACAACAAGAGATGTGGAAGCCCCTTTCAAGCCAATTTCAGATATTGTGTCTGTTTCGTCCCTGTTTGGGTATAAAATCTCTTCAAAAATGGCCTCTTCCTCCTTGATTGAATACAGAAGTTCTGTGATTCGTAACTGGAACAATCCCGGTTACATAGATGCGGGTATCGGGATGACATATTCTCCTGATCCGTCGTTATACCTCGTCATTCACCCGTTGAATTACAACCTCATCCTGGCAAGTGATACTCTAAATTTTACGTCTTCATTGGGATGTAAAGTCAATGGTGAATACAAAAAAGATGTCCTGAAACAGCTGCACTGGAGGTCAAATCTGACAGGATTCATTTCGTATAAAAACAGCTCTCCATCTCTGCACAATGGGACATGGACAAACTGGCTGACCATTAAACTCATGAAAGGCCTTGGCATAGGTCTTGAATTTGCACTGCGCTACAGCGAGCAGGAAATTCGCGCACTGCAAACTTATTATACTGCAGGTGTCAGTTACAGTCTCTAATTTCCGGGGTAAATCCACTGCATCAGCATGGCGGAGACGATAGCTCCATAGGTGCCGATGATATAGCCGAAAATTGCAAGTAAAACTCCAACGGATGCGAGTGAACTGTGAAATGCAGATGCCACCACCGGCGCAGATGCCGCCCCTCCTATATTTGCCTGCGAACCGACAGCCAGGAAAAAATATGGGGCCTTAATGAGTTTGGCAACAATAATCAGCACCAATATGTGAATGCTCATCCAGATGGCGCCAAGCACCAGCAATGCCGGATTGTCTACAATAGACTTCAATTCCATTTTCATTCCGATCGTCGCAACGAGTATGTAAATGAAAACTGTCCCGATTTTACTTGCACCGATACCTTCCATATTTTTGAGGGGCGTAAAGGAAAACAGCACACCCAACACGGTGGCTACTGTCACCATCCAGAAGAAGCTGTCTGCAAATGTGCTGAGCGGGCTGGACTTGTCAGCAACTGCCGGAAAAACGTCTTTCAGCCATGCCGGAATACTGTTGCCTGCCCAGTGCGAAAAGGCAACTGCTCCAAATGTTGCACCGAGAAGCACCATGTAATCTTTCAAAGTGGGCATGCGTGTGATTGAGGCTGTAAACTGACTGACTTTTTGCTGTACCTGATCTATCGAGTCATTACTTCCTCCCAGCCAGTTGTCGATATGTTCTTTTTTACCAATACCGTACAATAAAATTGCCATCCAGAAATTTGCTACGAGGATATCCACGACGACCAGTGAACCAAATTTCTGGGGGTTATACTGATAGATTTCCAACATCGCAGACTGATTGGCACCACCCCCTATCCAGCTTCCCGCAATGGTAGAAAGCCCCCTCCACAGAGCATCACTTCCTGCGCCCGCTACAACGTCAGGGCTGACCTGTAGCATGATCCATAATGCCACAGGTCCTCCTATGATTACTCCAAGCGTGCCAGCAAGAAACATGACTATGGCATTTTTCCCCAGGCTTGTCAGTGCTTTGATATCGATACTCAGTGTGAGCAGGATCAATGAGGCCGGCAATAACATACGGCTCGCCATTTTATACAGCGAAAGAGATTGTGTCACAGGAGTGCCATCAGCATTTGTCAGAAATGTTCCTTCCGGTGACTGAACATGCCAATCAGGAGAAATGATGCCGAGGGCAGATAGAATTGCTGGAACCAGATAGCATAGAAGGAGTGAAGGAAAAATTGTGTAGAAACGTTTCCAAAATGCAGACTTTAGGTATGAGGTGTAAAAAATCACTCCTAACACAGCCAGTAAAATACCCAGAACGATAAAATCATCAGTAAAAAATGGAGCAGAGCGAAAAGCCATATTTTGTATTTTGGTTCAAAAGTACAATTTCCCGCATTCAGTAATGCAAGGCAGAGTGTATTTACCCGAGACATTGAAACATGAGAGGATTTTTCGCATCCAAAGAAAGTCTTTCGGAAGGGTGTCCTGCGGACAATTTGATTCTTCCACAGAGGATGCTAACAATCTATATTTGATTGATTTTCAGATATTTTTAAAACGAAATTCGACTTCTTTTCTACTTACTTAAAAAATTGTGTTATCTTTGCAGGCGCTAAAGTCTTTTTGCATGAGTACCAAGGCAATATTATGACGAAGAAGAAAGTTCTTTTTGTTACCCAGGAGCTCTTTCCATACACCGAAAACACGCTCATTTCTGAACTGACCAGGAAAATTCCAGGATTTGCGACGGATGAGGGGTTTGAGCTTCGGGTGCTTATGCCCAAATTCGGTTTGATCAATGAACGCAGGCACCGGCTTCACGAAGTAGTGCGTCTTTCAGGAATGAACATTATTGTGGATGACGAAGATTATCCACTGATCATTAAGGTTGCCTCACTTCCCGGGGCAAGACTGCAGGTGTATTTTTTGGATAATGAAGAGTTTTTTAAGCGAAAACATATGCTACACGACCAGGAGGGGCAGTCATTTGACGATAACCAGGAGCGTGTGGTCTTTTTTTGCAAGGGTGTGATGGAAACAGTGAAAAAATTTGGCTGGGCTCCGGACATTGTGCACCTGCATGGTCAAATGACTTCGTTGATTCCTTTGTACATGAAAAAGGCCTACAGGCATGACCCGGTGTTCAGTGGAGCAAAAATTCTTTACTCTGCTTACAATGACGAATTGGGTCCTTCATTTAATGATCGCTTTCTGCAAATTGCCGCAATCAATGACCTCGAAGTTGAGGACCTTCAGGTTTTTCAACAGCAGGGCCACATAGATTTGAACATGGGTGCATTTGCCTTTTCAGATGGCATTCTGGCTGGGAATGAAGGCAGCAATGAACTGGTCAGCCAATATGCTGGTACTGCCAACAAACCCTTCCGACTGGGCACAGATGAACTGGAAGTTTGCGCAAGAACCGCAGTTGAATTTTATAAAAATATTTTGGAAGAATAATAGGGCAGTATTGTGATGGAGAATGGGACTTTTGCCGGAAGATGGTGGATGGTTTGTTTGGCCGCAGTCTGGTTGGCTTCTTGCCAGGAATCAATTCCCGTAGGATTTGATCTGATTGATGAGCAAAACCTTGGCATTGAAGTAGCTACAGAATTTGATTTGTCCACCAGGACGATCGCTGGCGAACGAGTCATCACACATAGACCAGGAGTTGACTCCAAAACTTATATTCTTGGCAATCTGAATGATCAGGTGTATGGCATAGTAGAACCTTCACTATATCTGTCATTTCTTTTGGGAGATACTCCTCCCGATTTTTCTACTGTAAAGCCTGACGGACTCGACTCCCTCGTGCTCATCCTGGAATACGACACCACCGCAACCTATGGCCAAAAAGCAGGCCTTCAGGAAATTGAAGTGTTTCCATTGGTAGACTCACTCTATGTGAACGACACCATCTATTCGGATGCAGTAATTGAATCATCTATGAGCCCTGTTGCAAAAATTACACGTTGGGTCAGTCCCAAAGATTCTGTAAACGTTACAGATTATAAGACCAAAAAGTCTGAGCGCCAGGCTCCGCAACTGCGCATCAGACTTGATCAGGAATTCGGCCGTCAGCTCTTGAGCAACCTCGAAGCCAATAAGTCGGATGCTGCTCTGCGCAAATTTTTTATGGGCCTGAAAATCGTTTCACGGTCTGCAGATAATAAGCCGATGCTTTATGGTCTGAATCTGAATAATTCAGCCCTCCTTTCCAGCAACCCACTCAACAAACTTATAGCATATTATCAGCAACCTTCTGGTGATACAACGATTCGTGCAACATATCAATACTTGATTTATGCAGCCACGGCCAATACGTTTCAGCACCAATACCAGGGAAGTGTGCTGCATACCTCTTTGCAGGATTCTACAGTATCCCAGCAAGTTAGCTTTGTACAGCCAATGGGAGGAGCAAAAACAAGAATTCGCATCCATGACCTGGATAAAATGAAGGGAAAGCTGATCAATAAAGCTGTGCTGGAATGTTTTGTGGCAGATATACCCGGACCGGTCGGCAATTTTTCTGAACCGCCGCAGCTGATTCTGGAATCAAAAAACAGAAACGGCCAGACGGTATTGTTGCCGGATATTTTCCAGTTAATCAACAACAATGTAAACTTCGTTCAGGTATTTGGAGGTACACTCGAAAAGACAAGTCCTGTCAAAAAATATACATTTTCAATCACAAACCACGTTAAAATTGCCCTTAGGGATAGTACATACAATTCTGACATGTTGTTGAGCATTCTGACTGAATCAGAAATCCCAAACAGGGTAGCCATCCATGGAGGCAAACATGCCACTTACCCCGTGAGATTAAAGATTACGTACACTAAAGAATAAATTTTCCAGATTTGATGATGCAGAAGAAAAGTTCAATGAGTCTTGAATATAATTCCACCAGAGACAAACTGCTGTTTTCTGAATATGGAAGAAGTATCCAGAAATTAATCCAATACGCAAAAACCGTTGAAAGTAAGGAAGAGAGACAGCGTGTGGTAGAAATCATTGTAGAGTTGATCCATCAGTTGAATCCCCAAATCAAAAATGTACTGGAGTACAAGCAAAAACTCTGGCGCCATGTCTATAAGATGGCAGATTACGATCTGGATGTGGTCAATCCATTTGGAGAAATACCTACGGAAGAAGATATTAGATTCAAGCCACAGCAGGTGCCTTATCCGCAGCACAATTTCAACTGGCGACATTACGGATACAATATCCGCGTGATGATAGATAGTGCATTAAAAATGGAAGACGGGCCCATCAAAACGGGCTTTGTGGAGACCATTCTATCTTACATGAAACTGTCTTACCGCACATGGAACAAGGAACATTTTGTCAGCGACGATATCATCATCTCCGATCTTGCTGTGATGTCTGGAAACAGGCTTTCTGTTGCAGATGACCACACCATCCAGGTGGTAACAAAAAGTTCGCAACCAAATTCCAATGTAAACACCTTTAAGGTAAATAAATACAAGACCAAACCTCAACAGGGCCAGCATAAAAATCAGGTAAAAAACAAGCCTGTATTCAATAGAAAAAAGAATTAATCCAAAGTTTACCAACTCTTTGTCTGGTACGGATACCTCACAGTATATTCTCTGGCTATCATTTCCTTTAATACGTGCCGTAATTCGTCTATATTTTCTTTTTCTGTTGCAGAAATAAAGACATTGGGGTAAGGATACAAATTGCTGAATTTTTGTCGTATTTCCTGCATGATCTCTTCTTTGGTAGTAGTGTCCAGAAATTCATCGAAATTCAGTTTTCGGTAAAGATCTGTTTTATTAAAGACCATGAGTGTTGTTCTGTCGGCAGCTCCGAGCTCATTGAGGGTATTTTGTACTGTGCGAATATGATCCTCGTGTTGCGGATGGGCGACGTCAACTACATGTACCAGGATATCACTTTCCCTGACTTCGTCGAGTGTAGATTTGAAACTTTCTATCAGATGGTGCGGCAGTTTTCTGATAAAGCCCACAGTATCTGAGAGCAAAAAGGGCATGGCATCCCAGACTACCTTTCTTACGGTGGTGTCGAGGGTGGCAAAGAGCTTATTTTCGGCAAACACATCAGATTTGCTCAGGAGATTCATGAGAGTTGACTTTCCGACATTGGTGTAACCCACGAGCGATACCCTGATCAGTTCGCCGCGATTTTTTCGCTGCGTTTGTGCCTGCTGGTCAATTTTTTCGAGTCTTTTCTTCAGCAAGGAGATTTTATCGCGGATGATTCGTCGGTCAGTTTCTATTTCCATTTCACCCGGTCCACGCATACCGATACCTCCCCGCTGTCGCTCAAGGTGGGTCCAGAGACCCCGGAGCCTGGGCAGGAGGTATTGCATCTGCGCCAATTCGACCTGGGTCTTGGCTTGGGCTGTCTGTGCCCTGTCGGCAAAAATATCAAGAATCAGCGTACTGCGGTCAACGATTTTAACTTTTAGGTATTCCTCCAGAAAACTGGTTTGTTTTCCTGTCAGGTCGTCGTCAAAGATTGCCAGAGTAATATCTTCATTGTTTTCGATATACTGCCTGATTTCATCAAGCTTTCCGCTTCCCACAAAGGTTTTTACATTGGGGTGGGGCATTTTTTGTGTGAAAACCTTGCGCGTTTCTGCTCCGGCTGTGGTCGCCAGGAACTCCAGCTCGTCCAGGTATTCCATGACTTGTTCATCAAGCTGGTCTTTGGAAATGACAC
>JAJTEZ010000092.1 GCA_021298335.1 Saprospiraceae bacterium
AATTTTATGCGGTACAAGACCTATTTTTCAGCCTGGAATGATAGGGGGATGCACATCCGTTTTCAGGAGGAATATGACGGGGCCTACAGCAACAGATGGCTGACATGTATTCAGGTCGATCCAACAGTAAATCACGGCCTGACCCGTGAAAAAATGCGCTTAGCCCTGGAGTCCGAAAATATTGAAAGTCGCCCGCTCTGGAAGCCCATGCATTTGCAGCCTGTTTTTGCTGATGCGCCCTACTATGGGGGGCAGGTAGCCGAAACGCTGTTTTACCAGGGATTGTGTTTACCCAGCGGGTCGAATCTGACAGAATCGGATTTTGAGCGTATCTTTGCCAGTCTTGATCATGTTATGAAGGCTGTGACGTAGGAAATCTAAATTGTCAAGAGGACAACGTATATAATCTCTATTTTAATTTATAGACTGATTCAAAACGAAATTTCCTGATACTTGCCCCCAATCTCTAAATGAATTAGACTGACTATGTTAAAAGTTATAAGTTAAAAGAAAATGGTTATTGGTAATAATCTTAATGAAACTAGCAGGTATATTCTATAGGTCATTATTGAATTGAACACATGGTTCAATTATCTTTTGAATCCTTCCTCGTACTCCCTTATGTACTTATTCAGTTTTCCAAGTTTTTTATTTTGAGCGTCAACACTATATTTAAAGGGATTAAAAGTTAAACCCAGCCATTCACGGGTTTCGTAATAATCAGCGTGTTTAGGATTCTTCATAACCTCCATTAAATGTTTATATCCATAAATTCCACCACAATCTTCAGGGGGACAAGCATTCTCTCCAGAGATAATAAATGGTAATATCTCTTGAGTGGGTTTTGATGATTGGTCCACCAATTCAATATGATGAATCCACCCATCCCCAAAGTCGTATTCGTACATCAAGGTGGTTTCCTCCCCAGTAAACACTTCTCCAACAGACACCTCTTTAACGTCACTTATGGGGCCCATTTCATCCTCATCCCACAACCGCCTGTCGGCAAATAAAAAATCACCAATCTCAAATTGGTAAAGGTGATAGTTTTCCCAGCCCATCACTACTTGTATAATGTGGTGCAGCAAATACATGGAATTTTCTGAAGAAACCTTAAAGGTACGGGTGACCAGAGGTTCTGTTCCGGTGAGATGAATTTGTAGGGTAAGTGTTGGCATAGGGTGAAAATATTGTCCCCTGATATTGGGATCTTAAAATTGAAATGCAAAATTATCGAATTTGTTTGTATTGACACAGAAGATATTATCAATAGTGGCTTACATCATGTCCATCACAACCATCTGATTCAGAAAATTGACCTGGGACCTAGGATCTATGACCTGGGTTGCTTGCTATTGAAACCGATGGCTTTTGGTTTTGGCACCAGTCAAAAATCCTGAAAATCATTTGATCCTGAAAATCCAGATTCAGACAATTTTTTCACGGAAACTTTTTTCAAATTCATGAAATTTATATCTGATGCTGTAATAACTTGTTTGTCAACGACTTGATTCAACAAGACCATCTCAACAAAGAACAACTCAACAAAGAACAACTTTCTCAACCAGAACCCACCTCTAATTTCCCGGGTCCTTGTATTAATTGATTTGGAATAATCTACAAAAATATTCAATATTGATTTGGAATAATTAATTTTACATGATATTATTGATTTGGATATTTTATAATTACAAATATGTACATTGAAAGAAATATTGATAAATATTTGATAGACTGGATGTTGCGCACAGAAAGGAAGCCTTTGATCATCAGAGGAGCCAGGCAGGTGGGAAAGTCTTCTTCAGTAAAAAATTTATCGAAGCGTTTTAAATATTTTATTGAAATCAACTTCGATGAAAATCCACAATTTTGCATGCTCTTTGAACAAAACCTGTCTGTTGTTGAAGTTTGTGAGCAGATAGCGCTGATAACCAATACACCAATTAGACCCGGAGAGACTCTGTTATTTTTCGACGAGATACAGGCTTGCCTTCCTGCAATTTCAATGCTCAGATATTTTTTTGAAAAAATTCCTGATCTTCATGTGATTAGTGCTGGTTCATTACTGGAATTTGCGCTTTCTGAATTACCTTCTTTTGCTGTTGGACGGGTCAGATCTTTGTTTATGTATCCACTTTCTTTCAGTGAATTTTTGGTTGCTGTGGGTGAAGAGAATCTGAAAGATGCAATTGCCGGGGTGACCATACATAGTCCTCTGCATGATGTTGTGCATCAGAAACTGCTATCATATTATAAAAAGTTTCTTGTCATAGGGGGTATGCCTGAGGCAGTAAGTAAATATGTGGCTTCAGGCGATTTGCTGGAGGTACAGCGCATATTGAATGATTTAGTTATTGCAATGCAGGCCGACTTTGCAAAGTATAAATCCCGTGTTTCAGCTGCCAGACTGCAGGAAGTTTATCATGCAGTAGCCCTGCAAATGGGGCAAAAATTTACATATTCATTTCCGAATTCCACGCAGAATATTGCTCAGGTGAAGGAAGCGATTGAATTGCTGAAGATGGCAGGCTTGATATATGCAGTAACCCACAGTTCATCAAATGGCATTCCGCTTGGTGCAAGTATTAATGTGAAGAAAACCAAATATCTGATTTTAGACACTGGTATTTTTCAGCGTATTCTGGGATTGAATATCAGTGATTTGATGTTGAGCAATGATTTTAATATTGTCAATAAGGGAAGTATAGCGGAGCTGCATGTTGGACTGGAACTGCTAAAATCAGAGGATTGTTATCAAAAAATGGAATTGTATTATTGGTCACGTGAGATGAGAAACAGTCAGGCCGAAGTGGATTATGTCATACAATCCGGCGCTCAAATTATTCCTGTAGAGGTTAAGGCGGGCACCAAAGGCAGTATGCAAAGTCTTTATCTTTTCTTAAAGGAAAAAAAGCATAAAACAGGATGCAGGCTATCGCTGGAAAATTTTTCAGTACTACCGCAATTATCAATTATTCCTTTATATGCCTCGCACAGGATTAAGGACCTTGTACCCGGGGCATAAGGCCGGAATTTGTTAACAAACGTAATTGAGGCATTGAGAAAGTTTCCTCTACGACTCAACAAAGAACTACTCAACCTGATTCAGAAAATTGACCTGGGACCTAAGACCTAGGACCTGGGTTGCCTTCTATTGAAACCGGCGGTACCGGTTATCTTCGGCAGTTAAAATCCTGAAAATCCTCCTATCCTGAAAATCCTGATTCAGACAATTTTTTCAAATTCATGAAATACTTACATTGATTTATTCATAGTTCAGAAAATTGCCGTTGGCCCGCAATTGCAATTGCGGTCTACGGCTTTTTTACCGGCGGGGGCTGTTGATCCTGGTATTCGTGGGTAATTTAAACGTTGTGCTTTTATCATGCTTCTTGCACAATTCCCGGTAAACGCAATTCCGGTCATCCTGTCGTTATCGCTGTACAGGGATCGGGGTTTCATCTTGCCTTTGCATTAAAACCATTGGCCGGAGGTTTTGGCACCAGTCATAAATCCTGAAAATCCTCCTATCCTGAAAATCCTGATTCAGAAAATTTGACCTGGGACCTAGGACCTGGGACCTGGGTTGCTTCACTTTTGAAACCGACGCACCTGTTATCTATGACTACGGTTTACATCATGTCCATCACAATCATCACATAAATCGCGGTTCAGACAATTGCCCGAGAAAGTACATCTTTTCATCTGCAGGCTGTATTTCCTCCCAACTCCCAACCCTAAACTCCCAACACTTACATTATAGTTCAGACAATTGCCTCAGCGCTCTCATCAGAGTAAAAAGTCGGCACAAAATTGAGTATATTTAGTTGATATTACATAAATAATCGGTTTTTATTCGATTATCAATGCAAAATACGCTACTTTTGAAGTTGACAATAAAAATAATACACTGAATGGGTATGATGATAAACTTAGCTAAGGTAGGAACGACGCCTATCGAATACACTACCTTAGCTGCCTTACTAAGCCATTATAAATCGCCAAAGGACAAAATAGCAACTTTGGAAAAACAAAAGCAGTTGATTCGGGTTAAAAAAGGATTATATGTTGCTGTCCCTGGAGAAGGTTTGGCGACGATTTCCCGTGAGTTGATTGCAAATCATTTATATGGTCCTTCGTACATTTCACTTGAAAGTGCATTGTCTTACCATAAACTAATCCCTGAAAGGGTTTATAGTGTTCGTTCGGTGACTACAAAACGCGCTAAAAAGTATCATACGCAATTAGGTATATTCGATTATCGTACTGTAAAACCTGATTATTTTCCTATTGGTATTGAACTTCAATCACCTGACAACATGACAACTTTTTTGATGGCTACTCCTGAAAAGGCCTTATGTGATATGATCTTACTATCGAGCGGCTTACGTTTGCAATCTACGAAAGCAGTAAATACATATTTAGAAGAGGATTTGCGATTAGATTTGTCTGAAAAACAAAACTGGAATACACAAACCTTCCGGGAGTGTTTGGAAACAGGGAGAAAAAAAACGGAATTAACTCAACTGTTCAATTATTTCAAAAGTTATGAGTAAGTCTGTATTTGACCAAATGATGGATCGATATGTAGTGCTGACTGCAGAAGATCACACTAATGCATTACATGAAGTAATGCAGCAAATTACATTAGCAGGCTTGTACCGAGCTGGCTTTTTTAACGTGGCAGCTTTTTATGGTGGCACCTGCTTGCGCATTTTTCATTCCCTACCTCGTTTTTCTGAAGATGTAGATTTTTCATTGCTGCAAGCGAATCCTGATTTTTCTCTGGAACATTATTTTGATGCCATCCATGATGAATTTAAAGCATACGGAAGGGAGGTAGTTATTTCCAAAAAAGCGAAAAAACAGCCTTCGCCGATTGAGTCTGCATTCCTGAAAGATAATACTGAAATTTATAACATCAGTTTCCAAACAGCCCCCAAAGTGAAAATTAAAATTGAAGTGGATACCCGGCCACTCATGGGATTTTCTACTGAACCTAAACTGTTGTTATTGCCATTCTCTTTTATCGTAAGATGCTACACCTTACCTGATTTATTTGCAGGAAAAATGCATGCCTTGCTGTTTAGAGGCTGGAAAAACAGGGTAAAAGGGAGAGACTGGTATGACTTTGAGTGGTATGTTCGCCAGGGAATTCCAATGGGTTTTGAGCATTTTGCTTGTAGAGCGCAACAAACTCAAGGATTTGAGCAAGGAATAATAACTCGACCTTTTTTCATAGAATTGTTGAAGAAAAAGATACTTCAAACAGATATAAAATTGGTTAAAAATGATGTTTTCCCATTTATAAAAGATCCCACCAAAATGGAAATTTGGTCAACGGATTACTTCCTGCAATTAGTTGATTTCATAAAAATACAAGAACAATAATAGATTGAAATGTGTAAAAATGTTAGTTTTTATATTGTTAGTCAAGCAAATTGACCTGGGGCCTTAGACCTGGGACCTGGAATTTGGAAAATATTAGAAGCTTTAAAGCCTTTTGGTGAAACAGAGTTTTAAAATCTCAAATATGCACAACACAATTCCTTAATATTGCACAACATAAAGCCTTAAATACGCGCAATAAAAAGTCTTAAATATGCACAATAAAAAGCCTTAAATGTGCACAATAGGAAATATTTTATACCTTTGACCTGAATCGGTATAAGTTATTATGTGCTAGTTTTTTTTGCTACGCGCGCCTTTCCCCTTGAAATTGACCTGGGACCTAAGACCTGGGAACTGGGTTGCCTTCTATTGAAACCGACGCATCGGTTATCTTCGGGAGTTAAATTCTTGTAAATCTTCTTATCCTGGAAATCCTGATTAAGGAATTTATCAATAGACCGATAGACTGTGTGTGGAAATGTGTTGAAACAGATGCTACAAAACAGAAAAAATCTATATTTATGTGAAAATACCTAAACAATGCACCTATTGATCAGCAACCGCCTGTTTTGTCCGTGTTTTTTCTTTCTCGTATTGATTTGGACGCAGTGCTATACACAACCAACGCAAAAGCCTGTGATTCACGGGAGAAACTGGGTTGCAATCACGGGAAAACCATTGGCAGCTACGGCAGGAGCTATGGTTTTTCAGCAGGGTGGCAATGCAATAGATGCTGCCTGCGCAATGTTGGCCGCTACCTGTACCATGTGGGATGTGCTGAGCTGGGGAGGGGAAACCCAGGCCTTGATCTACAATCCGAATACCGGAAAAGTCATTGGAATCAATGCATTGGGTGTAGCTCCTACAGGAGCAACGCCGTCATTTTTCAGAGACAAAGGCATGACTGTTCCTCCGGCCTACGGTCCACTGGCGGCAGTCACCCCTGGTACTCCGGGTGGTCTCATGGTCATGCTGGCCGAGTATGGGACAATGTCATTGTCGCAGGTTCTGGCTCCTGCCATACAGATGGCAGAGGGTTATCCACTGGAGGAGAGTACGGCTGCGATTATGGAGAAAAATAAAAATATGCTGCGAAAGTGGCCGTATTCGCGCAAAGTGTTTCTTCCTCATGAAGGGCAAAAAAGAGAAACTCCTCGAGGGGGTGAAATATTTCGCCAGGCAGACCTGAAAAGTACCCTTCTGAAACTGACAGAAGCTGAGGCTCTGTCCCTGAAAGCGGGAAAGTCCAGAAAACAGGCCATCATGGCGGCTTATGACCGATTTTACAAAGGTGATATAGCCCTTGAATTGACCAGGAGTGTGCAGGAACAGGGGGGCTTAATTACGATGGAAGATCTCGCGCAGTGGAAAGTATTGGTGGAAGAGCCCTTACGTGTAAACTACAAAGGCATTGAGGTGTACAAACTGGCACAGTGGACTCAGGGGCCTGCTATGTTGCAGGCTTTGAATATCCTGGAAAACCTGCCCTTGCAAGACATGGGCTACAATTCATCCATCTACATTCACACAATTTGCCAGGCCATGCACCTAGCCTTCGCTGACCGGGATTTTTATTATGGCGACCCGTACAAAGCTCCGGATGAACCGATTCAGGGCTTATTGTCAAAAGAATATGCGAAACAACGACTTTCTTTGTTGAATAAGGAAAAAAACGACACTCTGGTCAGACCGGGAGATCCATATCCGTTTGAGGGCAAAATAAATCCTTATATAAAATGGGTTGAGTCTTATTCCAATAATCCCTTACAGAATGATACGTTAGAACCCCACCTTGACCATCGAACTGGTTTTTTTCAGGGGACAACAACGGTTCAAGCGGCTGATTCCTCGGGATGGGTGGTCAGTATGACTCCGAGTGGAGGATGGTTGCCCGCATGTGTAGCCGGAAATACAGGTGTTGGGTTGAGCCAGCGGATGCAAAGTTTTGGCATGGATGCATCCCACAATCCTTTCAATGTCCTTGCCCCAGGTCAACGACCTCGCGTCACACTAACACCCACGCTGGCTATGAAGGAAGGAAAGCCTTTCCTCACATTTGCTGTGCAGGGAGGAGATAGCCAGGATCAAAATCTATTGCAATTTTTCCTGAATATTGTAGAATTTGGCATGAATGTACAGGAAGCGGCTGAAGCAGCCAATGTGAATTCATATCAAATGCGTAGTTCTTTTGGCACGCATCTTTCCGAACCAGGCAGATTACTGTTACGTGATGATATTCCTGAATGGACGCGTAAAGAGTTACGTAAAAAAGGGTATTTGCTGGAGTTTGAGCCGCGAACATCAGGGCCAATCAATGCGATCTTTTTCGATAGAAAACATGGCACTATGTGGGGTGGCAGCAGCAATTTTGGTGAAGATTACGGAATAGGATGGTAAGTTGATGTGCAAATCCAACATGAGTTTGTCACTTAGGATCTAAATCCTTACTTTTGTGCCGTTTTTGAATCAGCACAACTAAAATACGAAAAATATGGGTTTGCAGTGTGGTATTGTAGGTCTGCCGAATGTAGGCAAGTCGACTTTGTTTAATGCGTTGACTTCTGCAAAAGCGTTGGCAGCCAATTACCCATTTGCCACTAAAGAGCCAAATCTGGGCGTGATTGTGGTGCCAGACGCCCGACTCGATAAGTTGTCAGAGCTTGTTCAGCCACAAAAGGTCCTGCCGACCAGTGTGGAAATATTGGATATTGCGGGCCTGATCAAGGGCGCAAGCAAAGGGGAGGGACTAGGCAATCAATTCCTGGCAAATATCAGGGAGGTGGATGCCATCATTCATGTGGTTCGTTGCTTTGAAGATGATAATGTGATCCACGTGGATGGCAGCGTAGACCCTGTGCGCGATAAGGGCATCATTGATCTGGAACTTATTTTTAAGGATATCGATACTATGGAAAAACGCATCGATAAATTGAAAAAACAAGCGAAGTCGGGAGCAAAAGATGATGCGATCAACGTTGAATGGGCGGAGACCTTACTAAAGCATCTGGAAAGTGAAAAGCCTGCGCGGAGTTTTCAGGTGGATGA
>JAJTEZ010000093.1 GCA_021298335.1 Saprospiraceae bacterium
CACCGAAAATATGTCGTTCGATACGTAAAACTTCTGACCCCTTTTCAGTAAAAAGATGTCTGAGTTGAGAGTCAGATCCGGACATCACTTCTATGCCGACTTCAGAACGATTGTTCAGGTCAGGAAAATCCAGACCTGATTGCTGTCCGAATTCTGTCGTCAACACTTGCCGGAGTTCTTTGGCCTGCTCATCTGTCAGTTCGGCGGCCAGCGACAACAGGTATATGGTTTTAGTCTTATGGTCCGGTTTGCCAAGTCGTTCAATCAGTTCATGATCATTTGTCATCACCACCAGACCCGAAGTTGTGTCCAGCGTTGGGGTTGCAGGAAGAAGAGCTTGTGACGTGTGCTTTTTCAGCAAGATTTGTATGGTGAGTGTTTCGGCATCTTGATCTTGAGATGCAAACGGGACTTTCCGGGGTTTATTGAGGAGGAGGTAGACGTATTTTGTCTGCATTCTGACGGCTTTCCCACGAAAGGTTACGACATCTTCGTCTTGAATTTCACGAAAAGGCTGGAGTTCGACTGCCCCATTTACGGTGACAAGCCCTTGTTTGATCAACTCTACTGCTTCCTTTCGGGTGCAGATACCACAGTGAGCCAGGTATTTGTTGAGGCGCAATACGCTCTCTGGGACATCAGATTCCGAAGTCATATTCAATCAGTTAAAAAGGTATATCCAGATCGGTGGAGGAAGGCAGTGACGAATCGTCGTTGTCAGCATCTGCATTGAGGCGTGAAGGGCGAGTGATGATGCCCCCTGTACCGAATGGGTTGACATTAAACACATCATTCAGATCGTTGGAGAAGCCTCCTGCCCCGGGGTCTTCAAACTTGACAAAGTGGGGAACAAACCGGAGATTTACAGTGCCCAATCCGCCATTTCGGTGTTTAGCCAGGATGATTTCAGTGAGATCACTGGGCGTATCGAGGTCACCTTCGCCAACGCCGTAATATCCAGGGCGGTAAATAAATGTGACGATATCGGCATCCTGCTCGATGGCTCCTGATTCACGAAGGTCAGAAAGCTGTGGTCGTTTCTCTCCCCCTCTGCTTTCAACTGCACGAGAAAGCTGTGACGCGGCTTTTGTCGTTGGGCGCACCCGACATGAGCTGAAGGTAGTCAATGACGATCATGGAAATGTTGTGGTTTTGCTTCAGTCGGCGACACTTGGCACGAAGTTCGAAAATGTTGATACCGGGCGTATCATCGATATATATCGGCACCTGGGCCAGCTTTTCGACTGCAGCGTGAAGTTTTCTCCATTCGTATTCTTCGAGTTGACCATTGCGCAGTTTGGAGGAATTGATTTCGGCTTCCATGGAAATGAGGCGTTGCACAAGCTGTACGCTGGCCATTTCCAGGGAGAAAAACGCAATGGCTTTTCCGGCCTCGGCCGCATTTTTAGCCAGTGACAGCGTAAAGGCAGTCTTTCCCATTCCTGGACGGGCAGCCATGATGATGAGGTCTGAAGGTTGCCATCCATTGGTCATTTTATCCAGTTCGGCAAATCCTGTGGTTACGCCGGTGGTTTCGGACCCTTTCTGGCTTACCGCTTCTATTTCCTTTTGTGCTTTGACAGCTAATGATGCAAGAGATTCGTAGCCAGTATTGAGGTTTTGGTCGGTGATATCATACAGACCCCGTTCAGCTTCATCGAGCAGTTCAAGTACATCCTTTGTGTCTTCAAAAGAATCGTGAATAACCTGAGTACTTACTCGTATCAGTTCACGCTGGATATATTTCTGGGCGATGATTCGCGCGTGAAATTCGATGTTTGCGGCCGAACCGACTTTGTTTGTCAAATCCATGAGGTAGGTGATGCCCCCAGCCTGTTCGAGCTGACCTGATTTTTTCAGTGCCTCATGCACCGTGAGCAAATCAATAGGTTGTGATTTACCGAAAAGATCGGACATGACACTAAAGATCAGCTGATTTTTTTCCACATAAAAACTCTCTTTCCGAAGAATTTCAATGATGGAAGGGAAACCATCCTTATCCACCATGATGGCTCCCAATACGGCTTCTTCCAGAGGAATGGCCTGAGGCTGCACACGACCGAATGTCAAATCTGCCTCCCCTCTTTGAGATGTTATCTTTCCGCCTACTGCCTTCAATGTCTTGGGAGAATCCGCCATAGAATCGATATATCATATTAAAAAAAATCGCGTTGCAAAGATAGTCCTTCTAAACGCTTCACCAAAACACCCTAAAAATACAGCATGTGGATACCGTGTGGATAAGTCAATCGTATTGTGGAAAACAATTTTTTACACAGTGAACGTTGATTTTTCAAATATACGGCAATTTACTCATGTGAATGTCAGATGGACATTCATAGAAT
Organism: Saprospiraceae bacterium; assembly: GCA_021298335.1. Lineage (GTDB taxonomy): Bacteria > Bacteroidota > Bacteroidia > Chitinophagales > Saprospiraceae > OLB9. Next base: position 2,346 of record JAJTEZ010000093.1, read on the forward strand.
AGAAAAAAAATCTAATATGATGACAATGAAGTAAAACAGAGGAACCACTATAAAAATTATGTATATGTAAACACTCTGCTAATGTTGGTACAAATGGAGAAGATTCAGGGAAAGCAAATTTTGCAAAATGTGGAAATTATTATTTGGCCGACACATCCTGCCCCTCAAACCATTTTTTTACCCAATCCAGAAACAGGACTGCCTGATGGCCCTTCGGGAATCCTGCCGCAGATGCCAGAATGACCTCGGATGTATCACAAAAAGAAGCCGCACTTTGGTCAGTATTCCAGTAGGCACAAAGGTGGCTATTGGAAGCCAGCACATTTCGACTGAATAAAAACTGGTCATGGGAAATATCCAGTTGGCCACAGATGATGGCCGGAAGATCAAAGTGGTTGCAAGGTGTGGTAAACAAGCGCTGTTTTTCCAGCTGCGGTTGTGAAGGATCATAAATGATCATTGGGATTCTGAAGCGCTCCTGAGAGTGTGGTTCAGCCCCCAGATGTGTCGAGCCATGATCAGACACAATGATAAAAATGGTTTGTTGAAACCAATGCTGGTGTTTGATTTGATCGAAAAACTGTCGAAGGGACTGGTCACTGTAGCGAACGGAATTCCTGTATTTCTCGGCCGTAGTGAGGACAGCATTTGCGGCTAAATTTCCGGGCACTTCGAAAGGCGCATGCGAACTGAGCAATAATGCTGTACTAAAAAAGGGTTGTTGCAACCTCGGCAATCCTTTTGCTACCTCTGACAACATGAGGTGATCCGGAACGCCCCATTCTGTAATGTTGTAATCTGAGGACATCTGGTTTTCTCCGATGATGGTATCAAAATGCATGGACACCAGATAGTTGCGGAGGTTTGCAAAATTCAGATCACCACCATAATAGAATGCGGTAGAATACCCCTCTGTTTTCAGAGTTTTCGGCAGTGACGGGTACAAGAAATATTTGTGCAATGCATTTGGCATGTTGATGCTGGCGATCGAAGGGATGCCGCTGATCAGGCTCATGAGCCCCTGGTCTGTCCGGAATCCGGAGCTGAAGGCATTTGTAAAACAAAATGATCGGAGAGCCAGCGAATCAAAACAAGGAGTATTGCCAATCTTCGAACCCTGATACTTGACCAGCGAACCAGACCAGCCCTCCAACACCAGAATCATGATATTTTTACCTTTCCAGGAGGGCAGCAACTTTTTCTGAGTTTCGGCATTGGTGGACTTGTATTGCCGGATAAAGTCCTGGATTTCTTCGTCGCTGTGGACGCGGCTAGTCTCGATGTGGCGGGTCAGGGTGTACAGAAGGTACCAGACCTTGTTGGTCGCTGCCATATTGTGTGCCTGATTTTGGGAATAGAAGGCATCTGCAGGAACTATGGGCAGTTTTTGCCAACCACCGCGCAGTGCAAGGAATGCCAGTGGCGCAAAAAGCAACAAAATGGCGCGTCCAGTAGTACTTTGTGCATCCAATATAGCCCGATCGGTGATTTTAGCAAGCAAATGGCTTCCAACCAGGATGGCTAAAAGGCCAAACAACAACACTGGAAGGCTGATAAAACTTCTGGAGGATGCCCACGCCTCAGCGGGATAGGCCAGATAGCTTACTGCTCGTGCGTCGAGGCTTGAGCCCCATTCCGGAAACATCATTGCAGAGGACAGTTCAGTCACGCAGACTATGATCCAAAGTATCACGCTGGTCATCTGTACGATCATACGAGTGATTGGATTTCTCTTCCAGAACACAAACAGCACGGGAACAAAGACGATCAGATAAGCACCGGAAGCCATGGAAAGATCGAGGCGAAACCCTGCCAGCCAAGGCATTACACCATCATTCACCCGGTTGTACAGACAAAATACTGCCTTCCAGATGCTCAGTCCAACCAGAAAGAACATGATGAAAAATACTGGAAAGAGTCCGATTTTATTTTTCATACGCTTCCGCAGTCATTTTATCGTACAGCACGGCATAATGAAATGCCTGAATTTTGGTTTGAATCCTGCGTTTGATGGTGGGCCATTGGGGTTCTTGTTGCAGACCAGACATCCTGGAACGGGTATACAACGGATCGGATTGCCATTGATGGCCACTATAGAAAACTGCGCCATCTGTCAGAATGCGCCACTGAGGTGTGAATGCCTGAAACATGCCCGACTGGTAGGTCATTGCAAGCTGGGATGCTGTGGTATCACACAGATTTTGTCCGAGTGAGAAGAAGGGTGATTTTATTTGCAACATGGCTGCTACAGTAGGGAGAACGTCAATCTGGCTGGCAAACTGTCCTTTGAGATCGCGATATTTGCCTGAGGGGTGGAAGAAAAGAAGAGGGATGCGGACTTTTTCTATCTTGGGACGAAAGGGCACCGCATCTGGTCCGGGATGATCAGCTGTCAGGACGAATAAAGTGTTTTGATACCACGGTTGTTTTCTGGCTTCTACAAAAAACTGTCGCAGGGATTCATCTGCATACGCCACACTTTTCAGAATGGGATGTCCCGGGGAGGAAAATTGATGTTCCATCGACTTGGGAATACGGAATGGGTGGTGGGTATTGAGCGTCAGTACAGCAGCGAGGAAAGGCCCTTTTACGTTGGAACATTCGCGCGCCATATAGGGAAGGTAGCAATGATCCCAGATGCCCCAGCCACCATCGAAGTCGCGGTCGGCAAACGGGTAGTCTTCCTTTGCCAGATACCTGTCAAAGCCCGCCGAACGACAGAACAAATCGAAGCCCATAGTGCCCTTCATGGCGCCATGGAAAAACATCGTCCTGTAACCCAACGGTCGCAGGACGGTGGCCAGTGATGTGATGTGGTTAGTGCTGTATCTGGAAAAAATATATGGATCATCCATCCATGCGGGTATGGATGCCAGAACTGCCGGGACACCCTGCACGGATTCTTTTGCGTTGGCGATTGTGTTAGGAAAATACCAGCCCTCAGAAACCAGGGAGTCGAGAAAAGGTGTGGAGGTCATCATCCCCTCGCGGCCCAGCAGATTGGAAGACAGGCTTTCCACCATGATGACAACGACATTGGTCTGCGTATCGAGTGCATTTTGACACAATGGGGCCATATGGATGCCGCTTTCCAAAGGGGACATCTGCGCGCTTTCCGGAAATTGTACAGGTTGCAATACCTGCTTCTGCATTGTCCGCCAAAGAGAAAACGCGGTATTAAGCACTGCAGGAGCCTTCTCCGGACCTACAGATTCAGTGGCATGAAGAATGCTGAGCGGTCGGAGCTGCCATCCACCGCGCATGATAAACAAGTGCATCAGGATGGCGGGTATGAGCAGTAGCCGGAAATATCTGCTTTGGCGTTTTGGTTGTTCAACAGACAGCTGATCACCCAATGTTTTGCCGAGGACAAACATCGCCCACAGACTTATAGCGGCCCCGATCCATGCCCACCAGTATTCCAGAAGAAACACAGGTAAAAGGTTCCAGAATTCAGTGCCTTTGCCGCCTGTAACAAATAAAAATGCGTCAAACTGGAGGCGTTTCTGAATAAATGGAAAGTATACTACATCAACCCAAAAACAGAGTAGGACAAAGCTGTTGATGGCAGTAAAATATATTTTTGCAAATTTCATCGCTCTCCGAGTGAGCCTGGATGGATTCATTAAACAAGCGATGGTGACGGGTAGGTTAATGGCGCTGATCGCCGCTACGTCAAAACGAAGGCCATGCAGGAAAAGAATTGAATCTGCTGGGAATGTTGTACCCAGAAGATTCTGATTATACCATAAAAAAATTGCCCTACAAAGAGTGTAAACCAATATTAACATGGTATACGCTCTCAACAGGCTTACAAGTACTGGAGAAGGCACACGTCACGATTTATTTTCCGGAGCAAAGATAAGTCTTATTTACTACATCCTGAAAAGCGCGAAATGCCGTATCTTGCGTTGCAAAAAAACATGCAGCATACAATCATCCGCAATGTCACCCTCATCAACAGGGGTGTAAGTCAAACTGTCGATGTCATGATCAGGGGTGAACGAATCGAGAAAATAGCGTCTACCATTCATTTTACGGGTAATTATGCAGAAATCGAGGGTGAGGGTTTATGGCTGATGCCTGGAATCATTGACGACCAGGTACATTTCAGAGAGCCCGGTCTGACGCACAAGGCAGAAATTGCGACTGAGTCAGCAGCTGCAGTGGCTGGAGGAGTCACCACATTTATGGAAATGCCGAATACCAGACCGGCTACCCTTACGCAGGCATTGCTGGAGGAAAAATATCAGCGTGCATCGGTAGCCAGCTATGCTAATTATTCCTTTTTCATGGGTACTTCGCATGATAACTATGATGAGATTATGCGCACGGACCACAGCCAGGTATGTGGATTAAAAATCTTCATGGGTTCCAGCACAGGCGACATGCTGGTAGATGATCCCGGCATTCTGGAGCGGCTATTCACCCAGTTTCCATCTCTGATCGCTACGCACTGTGAGGATGAAAAGACTGTCAGGAGAAGGCTGGAGGAATACCAGAAACTATACGGCGAGGCCATCTCACCTGAAATGCACGCAGAGATACGGGATGTGGATGCGTGCTATCTTTCGTCCTCTTTTGCTGTGTCACTTGCAAAAAAACACGGTACGAGGTTGCACATCCTGCACTTGACGACAGCGAAGGAACTGGATCTGTTTGACAACACGATTCCTTTAATGAAAAAGAGAATTACCTCGGAGGTTTGCGTACATCATCTGACGTTTCACAAGGGGGACTACGCAACTCTGGGCAATCAGATCAAATGCAATCCGGCCATTAAATCTGCAGAAAACAGGGATGCCCTGATGCCGGCATTGCTGGACAACAGGCTGGATATCGTGGCTACAGACCATGCGCCGCATACCTGGGAGGAAAAAGAGCAGGCGTACCTGTCATCACCAGCCGGACTGCCATTGGTGCAGCATAGCTTGAATTTGATGATAGCTCAGGTACAAATGGGCAACATCACGATGGAGCGAGTGGTTGAGAAGATGTGTCATGCCCCTGCGCAATGTTTTCGTGTGACAGACAGAGGCTTTGCAGACGAGGGTGCATATGCGGATCTTGTGCTTATTGATCCGGAAAGCCGATGGACAGTCAGTAAAGAAAATTTATTCTATAAATGCAAGTGGTCGCCATTGGAAGGCAGGCCGTTTCGGGGGCAGGTAGTGAGTACTTTTGTGAATGGTGAGGAGGTGTATCACCGGGACGGGCAATTGCGGCAGGGGTGCGGTAAGAGAGTCCATTTTGACAAAGACAGGTTGTAAAAAGAAGTAGGATTTTTTTTTATTGAATCAAAAAAAATGCTACATTTGCACCCGATTTGTTAAATCTGTAAAGATCAGGTTCCGTAGCTCAGTTGGATAGAGCAACAGATTTCTAATCTGTGGGTCGCAGGTTCGAATCCTGCCGGGATCACCAAAAGCCTTGTGAATCAATTGATTTTCAAGGCTTTTTTCATTCCTTATTGTTTACACTTCTGCTAAATTGTAATTTTTGTGATTTCACAGATCTTTACGATGTGGTTTGGCAAAGTGCCTGAATCACAGAGATATTGAATTTAATGGAAAAAGAGTCCTTGGTCATAAGATGAGTTATCTGTTGACCTACCCGACCAAAGAAGAATTGTACGCTATGTTTTCAGCCAATTGTACATTTTTTTTCACTGACCTTATTACCACGTTTGCAGCGATACCAATAATGAGGGCAGGCGTTTTTTTATCATGGAAAACTTTACCGTTACAAGATTGCCTCGCTAATCGATGGTCGGACTTCAGAAGGTACCTTCCAATGTGGAATATGAGTGTAACAATAACTTCTGAATGCCTGACTGGCTGATCTTCCCTCTCGAAATCTTTGATAGAAAACACATACTATGGAAGGCACTGCTCAATCCACGAGTATGGCATTGCCGCTTAAAGGATATTGTACATGCCCAGCAAATGCACATAGCCCACTTTCGGAAATTCCATTTCTATAAAAACCGGACATATGTACAACACTGTGCACCGAAGATTTGGAGATTCGATCAGTTCTTTCGTTCAGGCTTGCGCAATAACTTGATTTGAATCAGGTTATTTTAATGTTCAAAGACATACTCATTTCAACAACCACATGGATCCTTCATATCCTTAGAAATGTTTGTAATCGTTGAATTACTTGGTTTAGGTTGATCCTAAGAGAAGCCCCAAGTCCTTGATTTTGCTGTTTCAGATCAAGGGAAGAAAACCGCGCTTAATATTGAACAATAATTGTATCAAACGCACCTGTTTCGCCCGAGGTACAACCAGAAGAATTTACACTGAAGCGATAAACTCCTGGAGATAATTCTGGTACAGTAAAGGATTCCCCACTCCCTGAATAGGTTGTCACTCCTCCAGAACCCGTTTGCTGCAAAACCCAACTACCGGATGGCAATCCTGTGAGGTTGACTGTGCCACCAGTGATTGGGTTACATGTCGCCTGGGTAATTGCACTTACTTGTGGCTGTTGAGGTGACCTCGTACTTTGGGAAATCATATTCATCTCTTCTGTCGAAAAACTGAATGCAAGGTCACATTGGGAGATATTAGAATTGTTGTGAAATACAATTTCAAAATAACCAGGTTCGACGGACACAGAGAAAGGTAGTGTCTCAGAACTGCCCACATCACCGATATAATTGGCTGCCTGATTGGAAGGATTGTATGGACTCAAATTATCACCACCTGCTGACTGGTAAATAGCTGCGTGTCCGTTAACACCACAAGGGTTGGCGCCTGTATTTGGATCAAAATTTACGGTAAGACAAACAGATGATAATCCACTATTTTTAAAAAGTACGCTTGTGTAACCATAACTTGTACTGGAATTATGCAACCCAGGATAAGTTTCATTCGGACATGAAGTCGATGACCCATCCCTAAATATTCTACCAGATTGAATCCCTGCTGATATAGATGAGC
>JAJTEZ010000094.1 GCA_021298335.1 Saprospiraceae bacterium
AAGAATTCTGTTTCTTTAGAATAAAATTGATTCTTTCTGTTACCGCATCCAGAATTGATTCTGATTGACTATTTTTAGGTGACGAAAGGTGTAGCAGGCAATTCACGAAACTCAAAATGATGGTTCTTTGTGAATGAATGATAAGTTTTTCTATCACTTACCCAAAGAAAAAAAAACGCATCAAATACGACGAACCATCTGATCCATTGTAAAGTATGAAGCACTTAAGCCTCCTTGTTGTTATAGTTCTACTGGCATCCTCACAGGCCTCAGGCCAGCAGGCGAAATCCTGCCATTTAAAAAATCCCCTCTGCTTTTACGGAAATGATATCCTTACCTATCTGCAAGCCTTATATAATGTCCAGCAGTATGAAAAAATGATACCTTTCCTGACCGGCCCTTTTGTGGAAAAGAAAGATAGAGATGAAATTGCTGCCTGGATTGAAAACTCTGAGTTCGGTTATACTTTTAAGCGAACCGGTATCCGACAACTGAATGATCGAAAATGGTCAGTGACATTTCGCAGAACTTACAGGCTTCAGGATCAAACCTTTAAAATTACCTGTGTTCTGGAAGAGGGAATTTGCAGGCTGTATCTTGATAAGCAGGCTGCTGAAACTATTTTTTTGCTTTCAGTCAACCGATAATATTTATATAGCTGTAAAATGAAAGATGATGGCTGAATCTCCTGCGTTACTTGCAATCCTACTTTCTGTAATAGTATTTTGCCAATGGCTATCTCAGAAAAATTCCTTTCGAATGTTTGGTGCTGGATTGCTGATATTGATGTTTTCTGCCGTACTGGCAAATATCGGTATCATACCAACTGCAGCAGCCCATCACCCCCTGTATCAGGGCATCTTTTCCTGGGTGGCACCTGTCTCAATAAGCCTGATTCTCTTGAACGTAAATCTTTCCAGCCTTCGGTTAGCTGGTAAACCTATGCTGATTTTATTTGCAATCGGCTCTATTGGCACGATGGCCGGGGCAGCGTTCGCAATGGTTCTTTTTGAAGGAAATCGTTCGTTCGGTACTGACTTTTTTGCGCTGGGTGGTATGTACACGGCAACTTATATCGGTGGAGGACTCAATTTCAATGCAGTGGCTGCGCATTACAATGTGGTACAAAATGGAAATCTTTTTGTCGCAGCCACCGTAGCCGACAACATCCTCTCAGCAGTCTGGGTCATGGTGACTCTGGCCGCTCCCGCAATCCTCCAGAAGTATTTTCCGGCCCGTGACCAAACCACATCAAAACAGGAAAGTATTCAACTTACAGATCAGTTGGAAAACAAAACTATACACTTGCAACACATGCTGCTTTTATTGGCGATAAGCCTGTTTGTTGTATTTCTTTCAGGAAAACTGGTGGAATGGCTGCCCCAGATTCCTTCTGTCATCTGGGTTACGACCCTATCTCTTATCGCGGCTCATGTTCCAGAAATCAATCAGCTGAAAGGTCATTATACCCTTGGCATGTTGGGGATGTATCTTTTACTGGCAGTAATCGGGGCTCATTGTGATCTGGCCGCGCTTTTTTCCAACAGCATCCTCGCATGGCGTTTGATGGGCTTTGTCATCGTGTTGACATTCACTCATGGCCTGATTATATTTATTGCTGGATGGTGGTGGCGCAAAGACTGGTACCTGGTTTCGATCGCTTCCCAGGCAAACATTGGTGGTACTTCGACCGCTATGGCACTGGCACAAAATTTTGCCAGAACAGATCTCATTTTACCGGGTGTCATAGCCGGTTCCATTGGAAATGCCACAGGTACCTATCTGGGCATCGCGATGGCTGAATGGATGAAAGTGGCAGAATTCTTCCAATTTTCATAAATTTCAGAAATTCGTACTTGTTCAGGTGCAAGTTGTCTTGTATCTTCAACGAGTATTTTGGAATTTTCATCTTAAAACTAAATAATATGAAGATAAGTCATCTTTGCATTCTGGGAATAATTGTATTCTCATCACTCCCGTCCTGTAAAAAAGGAGCTCCAGACGGCCAGTATTGCGCTGAAGTAACTTTCAAACATGAAGAAAAGGGAAAAATGACAAAATATAAACTGCTTGTCGAAGTCCAGGACAACCAATTGAATTCTATTCGTTTTCCTGAAGGTCATTACGATACCACTGCAATTCCCCCGACAATCATTTCTGATAAAGGTACCTGTACTGTGGTTTCGGCCAAAGGACAAATGTATCAGGTGGAAATGAAAGGTCCCGCCGAAAAATGTCTGAATGCCACCAACCTCGTACAATGTATGGGTCGTGCTAAAAACGGTGCCCGCTGTAAACGAATGACAGACAATGCTGCAGGGTATTGCTGGCAGCATCAGGAGCAGGCAGCAGCCAAATAGCGGGCAACACAACCTGCCAATCATCCAGACTCCCCGCAGAGCAACCCATTATGTGATTTATGTCATGTTTTGTTTGAAGAAATTGTCCTACTTTGGTCCCAAAATGATCCAAAACTGGTATGCTACATCTGCCTCGTGTCTTTACGTTCATTCTTCTTCTTGCCGCCTTTCCGATGATTCTTTGCAGCCAAAGCGCTTCAGATGTCATTAAAAAAGCCGATATGCACGGCAGAGGAAAATCTTCCGCAGCAGAGTTGACCATCACCACCTACAGACCCGGCTGGGAACGTGTCCTGGAATTAAAATCCTGGACTCGCGGATCAGATGAAGCGTTAATTCTGATAGTACAACCTCCAAAAGAAAAGGGAATTGTATTTCTTAAAAAAGGTCGGGAAATATGGAACTGGTTGCCTTCCATAGACAGAAACATTAAATTGCCACCCTCCATGATGGGACAAAGCTGGATGGGGACTGATTTTACCAACGATGATCTGGTCAAAGAATCTTCTATCGTGGTAGATTACACTCATCAGTTTCTGAAAGATACCACTTTGGACCAGCGCATATGTTATCAGATTCTCCTCACGCCCAAACCCGAGGCAGCTGTGGTGTGGGGGAAAATCAAAATGACCATCGACAAGCAGGATTTTATAATGCTGATGGCAAAATATTACGATGAAGAAGGGTTTCTGGTACAGACCATGACCGGATCTGAAGTCACAAATCTCGGTGGAAGAGTCCTTCCTTCTAGATTTGTCCTGGTCCCGGCGGATAAAAAGGGCCACCGCACAGAAATGAAGTACAAACGGATGGCTTTCGATCTGGCCCTTCCCGCAGATTATTTTACAACACAGAATATGACTAAAGTCAGATGATTTTCAAGTTCATGTGGCGGAATTTATGGCGTAACCGACGTCGCACACTGATTACGGCTTCCTCCGTAGCTTTCTCTGTCTTCTTCGCCATTACGATGCATTCTTTCAAGAATGGCATTTTTAACCACTTGATCAACAATCTGATCGGAACATATTTTGGACCGGTCCAAATCCACGCGAAGGGCTACTGGGATGAGCAGGTTATCGATAGCAGTTTTCCGTTTACAGATTCACTCCGGTCATCGCTGGATCATTTTTCTGATAGTATAGGATTTATCCCCAGACTGGAGACGTTTATTCTGGCGTCTGCCGGCGAGAAATCCAAAGGTGCCATGCTCGTCGGAACTGATCTGCAATCAGAAAAAAACTTCCTCAGCTGGACCCAAAGACTCATTGATGGTCGCTGGCCTGCCCCAGACGAGGAGGCAGTTATCCTTGGAGAAGGCATTGCAAAAAAGTTGAAGTTGACAGCCGGAGATACTCTGGTACTATTTGGGCAAGGCTATCAGGGAACTCTCGCAGCAGGGAAATATCACATCACAGGTCTTGTCAGACTGCCCTCGCCGCAGATGAATGATTACTGCGTATTCATGCCCCTTCGTTCAGCAGCATATCTCCTGAACGCCGACAACAGAATTACTACATTGGTTGCCATCCCTCTCCACAATGTAGAAACTGAAAGCCTGCTGTTGACAGTCAAACGTATGTTTTTACAAAACTTTGAAATCATGGAATGGCCGGATTTATTGCCGGAAATTTCTCATCACATTGAAGCAGATACCATCAATACATATATTTTTACGGGAGTCCTGTATATGATTATTGCCTTTGGCTTTTTAGGTACACTGATGATGATGATGGCCGAACGAAAACCTGAGTTTGGTATGTTGATGGCTATCGGAATGAAGAAAAAACAGCTTGCCCTCCTCCTCACAGGTGAGTCACTTCTATTGTCTGTGATGGGTGTCATGGCGGGTATCGCACTGAGTTATGGGGTCGTGACCTGGTTTGCAATCCATCCTATAGCACTCAAAGGATCTCTAGGTCAGGCGTATGAACAATTCGGTTTTGAACCCGTACTACCCACAGAATGGAGCGTACGAACGGTAGTTATTCAGGCAGGCATCGTTTGTTTTATTGCGTTTTGCTCAGCCTTGTACCCTGTTTTGAGTATTTTCCGCCTGAAAGAAATTGAAGCAATTAAAAAGTAGGCCTATGTTTATCCTGTTAAAAATTGCCTGGAGAAACATCTGGCGAAACCCGCGAAGAAGTTGGGTGCTCGTCTGGGCGGTCACGTTTGGTCTTTGGATGGGCGTCTTCCTGACAGCATTTTACAATGGTTTGATCGAACAGCGCATTGCATTGGCAATCAACACTGAATCCTCACATATTCAGATGCACCATCCTTTGTTTAAACCTGATTATGAGATTAAGCACGTCCTTCCCGAATTTGCGTCAATTCTCCAATCTTTAAATGAAATCTCTCGCATTCAGTCAGTTACATCCAGGATGGTCATCGCAGGGTTGGCAGCTTCGGCCAATGGCAGTACAGGCGTAGTGATACAGGGAGTCAGTCCTGAATCTGAACATCGGGTCACAAAACTGTGTCAAAAACTCACATCAGGAGTTTGTCTCCAAGAAGGAAATCTACATAGTGTCATGATTAGCGAGAGTCTTGCAAAAAAACTCAAACTGAAAACAGGCCGCAAACTGGTCATTTCTTTTACTGACGTGAATGGAGAAATCAATTCCGCAGCATTGAAAATATCCGGGCTGTACCAAACCAATAATGGTCCTTATGACGATACAAATATTTTTGTACATGCATCGATGCTGGACACTCTGAGAAATATTGGCGCCAAACGCAATGAAATAGCCATTTTGTTGCAGTCGAGTGAAGACCTGAATCAAACAGCTGCCATATTGAAAAAAAAATATCCCGGACTGAAAACGGAAACTTGGAAAGAAATTTCTCCGGAACTAGGACTGACAGTATCTGTAGGCGATCAGATGGTCTTTATTTTTATGGGAATCATCCTGCTTGCGCTGGTTTTTGGTATCATCAATACCATGATGATGGCCATGCTCGAGAGGACCAGAGAAATAGGGATTCTGATGGCCATTGGCATGAATAAAATCAGGCTGTTTTTCATGATTGTACTGGAAACATCTATGCTGGTAGCATTAGGGGCTCCTCCTGGCATTCTTTTGGGTTTGAGTACAGTGGCATTTTTTGCACGAAAAGGCATTGACCTAAGTGCGTATACCGGATTATATTCCAATTTTGGCTATGCTTCCACAGTATACCCTCACATTTCCGGCGAGAAAGTAGTTCAGGTACTCTTCATGCTTGTGGCCGCGTCCTTGATTTCATCAGTTTTTCCTGCATGGCGGTCATTGCGTACTCAACCGGCTGTAGCCATTAAAAAATAAGTAAGATGGAAGATATTGTCATCGATGTACACCAGATGTCACGGACTTATAATCCTGATAAAGTACCCGTTGTGGCACTCAATAATGTACACCTCCACATCGAACGAGGTGAATTTACAGTGGTAAAAGGTCCTTCCGGATCCGGCAAGACAACGCTGTTAAACCTCATCGGAGGACTGGACACGCCCACCTCCGGAGAGGTATTGATACACGGAGTAAACCTGACTTCCCTGAAAGGAAACAAACTTGTCGATTTTCGATTGCACAACATTGGTTTTGTATTTCAGGCATACAACCTCATTCCTGTTTTGACTGCCTATGAAAATATAGAGTTCATTCTTTTACTTCAGGGAGTGCCCCAGGAAATACGCAGAAAACGTGTTCTTGAGCTTCTGGAGCAAGTTCAGTTGACTGATAAGGCAGACGCCAGGCCTGAAGAAATGTCGGGAGGTCAGCAGCAGAGGGTGGCAGTGGCAAGGGCTTTGGCCCCCAAACCACAGTTTATACTCGCCGACGAGCCAACGGCCAATCTGGATACGAGGTCAGCGGATAATCTATTGGATATTATGGAAAAATTGAACAGGGATGAAAAAATGACCTTTCTCTTTTCAACACATGATCCCAGAGTCATGCAACGGGCCAGAAGAGTCATTACGCTCGAAGATGGACAGATCGTATCAGATACCAGCAGGGAAGACACAACGCACGATTCAAAGGCACGAATCACCTGATATGAAAGCCTTGTTTATACTCATTTGCAGTTGTTTTTCCTGGCTGACATTGTGGACACAGGATACTCTATCCCAACCGCAACTGCCCCGCAATTCCTACCAGTGTAACGGTTATGTCAAATCATTACAAACCCTCACAATTACAACAGGGAAGGATGTTTCTTCACTCAATTTGATTCACAACAGGTTGAATTTTCGATGGCTTTCACCCTCAGCCTGGGAGGCCAGAGCGGAAGTCAGAAATCGCTTTTTTTTTGGGGAGCAAGTTGCCCGGATACCCGGTTTTGCTTCCCAGCTTGATCAGCAGTCGGGCCTTGTCCGTCTCTCAAAGCTTTGGGGTACTGGGACAGGCACCATTGCTCACAGTTCTTTGGAGAGGGCTTATGTGCGCTATTCCACAGAGCTTTGGGATATTCGCCTGGGTCGGCAGCGCATCAACTGGGGCATATCCAATTTATGGAATGTAAACGACATTTTCAATACCTACAATTTTCTGGATTTTGATTTTGAAGAAAGGGCAGGGGCTGATGCTTTACGTATTCAGTACGTTTTCAAAAACCAGTCTTCCATAGAGTATGCCATCAAATTGTCCACCGGTAAAAACCAGACTGTAACGGCAGCCCTATACAAGTGGAATACAGCACAGTTTGACATACAGTGCCTAGCCGGTCTGTATCACACAGATTTAGTGGCCGGAGTGGGGTGGGCAGGACGTGTGGGCAGCCTGGGGTGGAAAGGCGAAAGTTCACTGTTTCGTCCACTCCGGATAGGAGGAGACTCAAAAGCTGCCTGGCTCATTACGACGATGATCGACCGAACTATTGGCGATCATTGGTATCTTTCTGCCGGTGCCCTGTACCAGTCCGATCCCCCTCTTGAAACATCTGTCAATACAGGAATTTCGTCATCTACACTCAGTCCACGAGCCATTTTCCCCTTTCCCTTTAGTAGTTACCTTTCGGCATCATGGCAATCGGGAGGACCGGCAAGCGCGCAATGTGCAGTAGTGTTTGCACCAGAGGGCAAAACATGGTTGTTTCTTCCTTTCGTAACCTGGAATGCCGGAAATAGCTTTGATGTTGATTTGGTCGCACAGATACTGCAGTCTCAACGACAAAACATTCGAATTTCATATTCCGGGTGGTATCTTCGGACCAGGTGGAGTTTCTAAAAAAAAAGAGGATCAACCTGTCGTATTTAGGCAACTCACTTACATATATGAGCAATATCATAATGAAAAAAAAATCTCATTGCTTATATTTACTTAAAATTCGCAATAATGTATGGCAGAAACCAGACAATACGTAAGTACTGAAATTTCGATACCCTGCGGTGAAGTCGTGCTAAGGGGCAACCTTGTTATGCCAAATGGAGCTACGGCGTTGGTCATTTTCTCTCATGGTAGTGGCAGCAACCGCTTTAGTCCCCGCAATGGGTATGTGGCAGGAGTCCTTCAGGAGCAGGGTTTTGCAACACTCCTTGTCGATGTAATCTCATCCGAAGAAGACCAGCAGGACGCCTTGCATTTTGATATAGATACATTAACGTATCGTCTGTATACGTTGGTATCATTCATTCAGGATTATCCCGCCACACGTTACCTGACGCTGGGATTCTTTGGTTCAAGCACAGGGGCTGCCTCTGCATTGAAGGCAGCAGCATTGCTAGATGGTCGTATTCTCACCGTTGTGTCGCGAGGAGGAAGGCCGGACCTGGCAGAAGAAGCCCTGGAAAACGTCTCTATTCCTGTCCTGCTCATCGTCGGCAGCCTGGACTTCCAGGTAAAGGCCATAAACCAGTCAGCCTACAATAAATTAAAAGGAGAGCGAAAGCTTGTCATCGTGGATGGTGCAACACACCTCTTTGAAGAGAGGGGAAAGCTCGA
>JAJTEZ010000095.1 GCA_021298335.1 Saprospiraceae bacterium
CGTAAAATACACATATCCTCCAGGAAGCGCAAAAGCATTCACCACCGGAGAATCCAAAATCCTAAACTGATAATTCAGCCCTGGACGATGTGACAATGCGGCCATTCTTTTGCCGTTGGCCTCTACAAATTTCTGCAGCACCGGATGTTCATACAGTCCATATTGCGCTATGATATCCGGATCTGCCTCTTTTCCCATTGAAATTTCCTGCTCTTCAGTCATGAGCATGAATTCCTTTTTGCCCGTCACAGGATTTTGTGCACAAGAGGCAAACAAGGACACCAACAACAGTGAATAAACCAACGATTTTGCACTCATAACTTCCATTTTAAAGGATTCAACGTACTATATAAATATAACGCAGTTATTGCTCAAACAGGTTTCGATGGGAGGAGTTTTTTTTACATTTCAGCAACATTTCTTTCATATGCTCCGGAATTATAGCAGATGTTTCAATTCACGAAGCTTGAGCATACAATCGATGGGTGTCATGGTATTGAGGTCGAGTTCCTTGATGGCTTCCATCATCTGTCCCGCCTTTGGATCGTGCACCTCAAACAGGCTTAACTGTACCGGCTGACTAATTTTATGGGTGGTCGCTTTCCCACGACTACTGCCTGATCCTTCTTGCGCAGTGATCGATTTTTGTTCGAGATCCTCCAGAATTTCCATTGCTCTCTGAATGATTTCCCTGGGCATGCCGGCCATTGCTGCCACATGAATTCCGAAGCTGTGTTCGCAGCCTCCGGCAAGCAGTTTTCGCAAAAAGATGACTTTATTGGAAGCTTCCCGGGTGGCAACGTGAAAGTTCCTGATCCGTTCATACTTCTCTGCAAGCTCATTCAACTCATGATAATGGGTTGCAAAAAGTGTCTTGGGCGTAATCTTCCCATTGTGTAAAAACTCGGCCAATGACCAGGCAATTGAAATTCCGTCATATGTAGATGTTCCACGACCAATTTCATCCAGTAAAATGAGACTTCGCGTGGAAACGTTGTTCATGATGCTGGCTGTCTCATTCATTTCAAGCATAAACGTCGACTCACCGCTGGAAATATTGTCACTGGCTCCTACTCTTGTAAAGATCTTATCCACAATACCTATGCGCGCTTCACTTGCTGGCACATACGAACCCATTTGTGCCATGAGCGTGATCAGCGCCGTTTGACGTAATACTGCTGATTTTCCTGACATGTTCGGACCCGTGATCATCATAATCTGCGTGTCGTGGTTATGCAGGGCAATGTCATTGGGCACATAATCCTGTTCGGGAGGAAGCTGTCGTTCGATCACAGGATGCCTGGCATTGGTGAGTTTAATTTCCAGTCCGTCATCGACCAGTGGCTTACTATACTGGTGTTTTACAGCCGTATGAGCAAAAGACAAGACGACATCGAGCACTGCAAGCTGGCGTGCATTTTGCAGGATGATGTCCACATAACCAGCTGCCAACCTCACCAGATGATGGTACAATTCTTCTTCTAGTTCTGCGATTCTTTCTTCTGCTGTCAGAATTTTTGTCTCCAGTTGCTTCAGGTCCTCAGATATATACCTCTCTGCGTTAGAAAGAGTCTGTTTTCTCACCCAGGAGGGGGGAATTCGATCGTGATCCTTGTATTTATTGGTGACTTCGAGATAGTAACCGAATACATTGTTATATCCGATTTTCAAAGAAGATATGCCGGTTCTTTCTGCCTCAGTCACCTGAATTTGCAGCAATAACTCCTTGCTGTTTCTGATGGTATGCCTCAAATCATCGAGCTCTGCATGGCAACCTTCCCGTATGACATTGCCTTTTGATACTAGAGCAGGAGGATCATCAGACAAGGTGTTGCCAATTTCTTCCACCAGCTGCGCACAGGGATTCATTCTGTCGGCGAGAAGTTTCAAATGATGTTGTGAGGTTTCCTGCAGATGGTCCTGCAACACAGGAATGAGTCCAAGCGACTTTTTCAGTTGGAGCAGTTCACGCGGGCTAATACGCTCCATGGCGAGCCGGGAGGCGATACGTTCTATATCACCCACCTGACGCAATACATCAGCAATCAGGGGCTGCAGGTCACATTTTTCAACAAAAAAACTCACCATATCCTGACGTTGCCGAATCTTATCGACTGAAAGCAGGGGAAGCAGAATCCAGTTTTTCAATAAACGGGAGCCCATGGGCGTTACGGTGGCATCCAGCACCTGACTCAGGCTTTTGCCTGTATCGTGCGCCGGATGCAGCAGTTCCAGATTTCGAACTGTAAACCTGTCGAGCCACACATAATCTTCGGAATGAATGCGGTGTATGGATGTGATGTGGGCCGTTTTATTTTGCTGAGACGCTGACAGGTAGTGCAAAATGGCGCCTGCTGCCACCTGTCCCAGATGAAGGTCTTCGACGCCAAATCCCTTCAGGTTGCCGACGCTGAATTTGAGCAACAGCTTTTCGCGAGTATAATCTGGCATAAAGACCCATTCGTCGAGACCGTAATGATAGTATCTGTCACCAAAAAAATTCTGATAATCTGAAACATAGGCTCTGGAATATATGATTTCAGAAGGCTGAAATCCATCGATCAACTTTTCAACCTCGGCCGGCTTTCCCTCGCTGACCATAAACATGCCGGTGGAGATGTCCAGAAATGCAACCCCAAGTTCCCCCCTCGGGGTAAAATGGATGGCAGCAAGGTAATTATTTGATTTTCTGTCCAGGATGGACTCATCGGTGGTAATGCCGGGTGAGACGACATCTGTGACGCCTCGATCGACGATCTTTTTTTCTTTGCTCGGCTTCTCCAGCTGTTCGCAGATGGCTACACGATAGCCTGCGCGCACCAGGCGGGGCAGGTAAGAATCCAGTGAATGGTACGGAAAACCTGCCAGCTCAATATCAGAACCGCCATTGTTCCGTTTGGTAAGCACGATGCCAAGAATTTCTGCTACTTTCACTGCATCCTCAGAAAACGTTTCGTAAAAGTCCCCTACCCTATACAGCAATATTGCATCGGGATGCTTTGCCTTTAAAGCAAAATACTGCGCCATGAGGGGAGTTAGCCTGGCGCTATCATCCGATGAGGTAGGAGCTTTTTTTGCCAAAGTTCTCGCTTTCCGTGGTTGGTTAAAGCAACAAAGTTATATAATTGTTTATAAAATATGAAATGCG
Organism: Saprospiraceae bacterium; assembly: GCA_021298335.1. Taxonomy (GTDB): domain Bacteria; phylum Bacteroidota; class Bacteroidia; order Chitinophagales; family Saprospiraceae; genus OLB9. The sequence goes on from JAJTEZ010000095.1 coordinate 3,149, forward strand.
CATAAGGCGGTCAGACAAACCAATATGAATATTTCTCATAAGGATTCCATGTGGCCTTGATAACCAGTCACTCAGAGAGTGATAAACTCAAAACAAACACATGAAATGGGCATGAGGTGGTCTTCCTGTTATCTCCTTTTAACGGACCATGTGAAGACTGCCCTGGCAATAGTTTCACCGCTTGCATTTTGTCCTGTTGCGTGAAGTTTCAGAACAACCTGATCACCAGGTAATGCCAGCGATTGCAACGATTCCCGGATAACCCTGCCGTCAAGACAGGAAAACTCAGAGTCTGTCGAAGCTTTTTTCAAAAATTCCATCTGTACCTCGGTAACCAGCATGGAAACACTGCATTTTTCGTCGAGGTGCCTCAGCAAAAGAATGCCGGTAGAAAGTTCAGCAGCCCCGGACAAGGCGCTAAAATATATTGAACCGAACGGATTTTGGGTTTGCCAGTGAAAAGGCAATTTGATTCGACAACATGCGGGTTTGAGTTCCTTCAGACTGACTCCCCAGAATGCCAGTGAAGGCAGATGCCGAAGCAAGTACCACCGGAATTTCCAGGGCGAATGAAGCCAATGCTTCCCATCATTTGCAAATTCGGCTTCCATATCACTTTGGTTGGCGGGGTGTCCAAATGATTTCTTCGATTTTTCGGCTTTGCGCCATATAGCGTGAAAGAATAAAAAAATAATCTGACAAGCGATTCAGGTATTGTATAATCCACTCCCCCACAGGCTTTTCACGATCCAGCGTGATGATGCGTCGTTCGGCACGCCGGCAAACTGTTCGGCAAATATGAGCCTGAGCGACCAGTGCATCGCCTCCTGGGAGGATAAAATTTCGCAACGGCTCAAGGAGCTGATCCATCGTATCCATGGCATTTTCCAGTAGTTGAATATCATCGGCCCCAAGGTCGGGCCTGACGAGCGGCCTGTCAGGATCGCAGGCAAGAGCACTTCCGATGGAGAACAGCCTTCGTTGGACCTCCGTCAGAAAATAATGCTGAGTAGCTTCCTCCATCTGTGCATTGAGTAAACCTATGTGCGCATTCAGCTCATCAATGGTGCCATATGCTTCAATTCGTAGATCATCCTTGGAAACACGTTTACCTCCAAGTAATGAAGTTGTGCCTTGATCTCCCGTTTTCGTATATATTTTCACAAATCTCCTTTTTTCTAATTTTAAGTCATGGACGTCCATCAAATGGAATGGTCAAACACAATTTTCCCAAACTGTCTGCCCTCAGCCATTCTGCGAAATGCAGCACCCGCATCTTGTAACGAGAAGACCTGATCAATCACAGGCACGATGCTATGGAGAGTCACAAAGTCCACCATTTCCTGAAAATCAGAAGGTGACCCCATGGTGGAACCCAGGATGGAAAGCTGCTTCCAGAAGACCAATTGAGGATTGATAGGAGGAATAGACCCCGCAGTGGCGCCATAAAAGGCCAACCGACCACCCGCACGAAGCATTTTTAGAAGGAGGGGGAACGACGACCCGCAGGAACCATCGATTATAACATCAAAACCTCCTGATTTGTTCAAAAAATCATTGTGCCACCCTTCATCAGTGTACAAAGCTCCCTCCATTGCCCCCATCGACACTGCTTTTTTGATCTTTTCCTGATCGGAGGAAGTGACGTACACTTCACAATGCAATGCCACTGCAAATTGCATGGCCATCAGAGCCACACCACCTCCAATGCCTGTCACCAACACCCTTTCCCCAGCCTTTGCTTTAGCCCTGCTGATCAGCGAGCGATATGCAGTGACGCCGGCCAGGGGCAAAGCAGCAGCTTCCAGGCAAGACAAATGGACCGGCTTAGGAAGGAGGTACTCTTCCGGAATACTGATAAAGTCTGCAAATGTGCCATTATCCGGCACACCCAGCACCCTGAACTGGTCACCCTGACAAGCTTCCGACAAGCCCCATGCTAATCCGGGATTGAGAATCACTTCTTTGCCGCGGTAAAGCCCGCAGCCATCTGAGCCCATGACAGCCCCTTCCTTGATGCCCGGATACTGGCCTTTGGTGATCCACACATCTCTGTGATTCAAAGCAGAAGCAGTCAATTGTACAACAGCATGCCCCTTGACTGCTTCAGGAGCAATCATTTGGGTTTGTGAGGCAACATTGCCTGGGCCTATAATGACAGCTTTCATGGAAGACATATACTTGATTCTTTTAATTTAAACTATCTATCTGAGTGCTTTGTTGCATGGCGCGGACGGGGACTGGCTAAAATCTGTCTGAAAAGAAGGGTGTATCATAAAAAAAGCCGGACATGAAACATGCCCGGCTACCCAGAATCATTTTTATAAACACATTACTCGATCAAAATCATTTTTTTGGTTGCCGAAAACCCTGAGGCCTCCAGCTGGTAGTAGTATACCCCTGCACCTGGCAGTTGATCCTGCGTCAGAGACAGTGTGTGGTATCCCTTGTCATAAGTTGCGGAATGAGCAAACACCTGCTTTCCTGTCATATCCATAAATCGTATGGTGACAGAAGACTGCTTAGTCAATTCAAAAGGCACTGAGGTAATTTCCTTGAATGGGTTTGGCTCATTCTGAAACAGCTTGCTGGTAAGCACACTTCCTGATTCACGAATCTGCAATCCGATTGATTTTACAGATGCGTCCTGGTCATACATTTCGGCATGTAGAACGTCATTCAACAGAGATAATTCAGTTGTGCTTGCTGCTCCGACTGATTTGAATACCAGCGTAAAGAGGACTTCTCCTTCCGGAATTGAAACGCCGCCGGCAGCATCATAACTCAACCGCAGCACATTGCCATCCAGGACAAACTGGTCACCTCGGATTTTCCAGGCTCCAGGAAGCACTTCAGTTAGCTGCAATCCAGCTGAAGGTGCTGTCATTGCCAATTGAGCACCAATCAAATTGATGTCTGCCGCAGTTCTGACATCCAGCAACAGGCTTTCATTTTGCTGCCTGAAAGTCTGGTCGTAGACAAATAAAGCAGGTTCGCTTCTTCTTTCTGTCGCGATGCTGGCTGCATTCGCCTTGGCGTTGTTATTGAGATCACCCACTTTGACTGCCATGAAATTGACATTGTTGCGATCTTCAAAAACCGAATCCAGGTTGATTTTTGATGGAAAATCGAATGGATAGGCCGGGTCTGCAAATTGGAAGTCTTCCGGTAAGAATCTCCAGGACGTATTATTGTCAAACTGGGAAGAAACACCCAGGATCACCTTACGCATATTTGTGAGGTCGCTGGCGGTGATGCTGCGTGAATTGTTAATATCAGCTGCCAACAGCTTGTAAGGCGATGCAATTGGCTGCAGTCCCAGGATATGTCTTTGTATGAGCACCAGGTCTAAGGTAGAAACCCCATTTAAAATATCGTTGTTTCTGAATGCTCCGATACTTTTCGGGTCAAATACATCGACACCATGGAACTGGTACGCACCTTCCTGCTGGGTCATTGCTTTCAATGTACTGGACGACGACATATTTGTGAGCTGCACTTCGATGTTATCGATACCTTCCTTCATCTCAGTGGTGATCGTTCCGCTCACTGAAGGCAGTAAGGTTGCATTGTCGCGGCACACGTTATTCAATGGTGAATCCTGGAGAATGAGTATTACTTCGCAGAAATCAAAGTTGCCAAATTCATCGATTACAAACATCTGTAATGGAATTCTGGCTACCTGTCCATTGGGTATATCGGCGCAGGTAAATGTTTTACCTGGTTGATTCCCAGCAGAGTTGAATGAAAACTTCAATTTGCTGTCATCCCCGCAATTATTTTCGCTTTTCAGGTTGAAATCACTGGCCCAAACTTCTGTCGTGCCATCACTATCCAGTACCCATACAAGTTCGCGGATACAAACAGGAGTTGGCTTTTTAGTTGGACGGATGGTAACATCATACATACAGGTCTTAACAATGCCACATTTGTTGGTCACGTTAAAAGTTACCTTATGCGTACCTGCAGGCAATGTTTTAGTTACATTTTTTCCGTTTCCTGTTTCGTCAACTGTATTATTTTTGTTGATATCCAGAGACCAGTCATACCTGAGGTCCTGAGGTAACGTACATTCATCAGTGGCATTAACTGTAAGGATTACATCCTTGTCACATCTTCCCGGATCTGTGTTAAGTGTCTGATTTGCACATCCTGTGATGACAGCACCACCTGTACCTGACAGCATGATGGTTTGTACTCTTTCCACAACTACTGGTGAAGTACCATATGAACACCAGTCGATCACTCTCCACGTTCTAAGGATTTTTATACATGCTTCCGGCGCGTTGAAAAAGACCTGATCGTCATATGAAAACGCTGCATCGCGGCAACCTGCTTCTGTCACCAGAGGCTTGCTGCCTGTCAGATCCGGATTGGCTTTTGTTATATCGCAAGTAGCCAGCACGAGAGTACCTGGAAAAGTGACATTTGCTGCGGAGAATACCGGCGATGTCACTGTCAGTCTTTGCTGACACCGAACTGTCGGATTTGCAACCAGGAACCATTCCCGTGTGACGACGCCAGTGCCACATTTTGCATCCAATGTTGAGGAAAGGATGCGGCTTGCAAATTGCAGGTTGGCACATACCCCGCTTACAGTTGGCACTCCAAAAAATGTTGTATCAAACGGTTGTGTACCTGAAGCCCAGGCAGCAATCCTGCTGTCTCCGCAAACGAGTGATTTATTTGCAGGACACATGATGACAGGGGGGCGTTTATTTTGTACTTTAACAGAGGTTTCACATTCGTTAAAGTTGCCTGCCTGATCATACACTCGAAGCACTACTGTCACATATGAAACCGGAGAAGTAATGTCATTGCAGCAGAATCTTACTTTGGGACCAAAGTTCAGGTCTGCACTATATCCGGGGCACGTAGTTGTTTTACGTCGGATTTCATATTTTACGACAGGACCACAGTTGTCAAGGGAATGATTATCCAGTGACTCTGCATATAATTCACCCCATCCTGTGTCGTCAATCGAAATTACAGTCTGATCTTCACAAATTGCGGTTGGAGGTACATTATCAACTACTGTTACCGATGTAATGCATTCCATCACGTTTCCGCATTCGTCAATCACTCGGTACTTTACCCAGGTTTTTCCAATTTGGAGCGACAGGTAAATCTACGCCATCTTGGCTGAACAGGACTTCCCATGAAACGAAAGAGCAATCCGTTGCTGAAGGTGGTGTTACCTGCCAGTCTGTTCCGCATTTTTCAGCAGAAGAATTCAATGCCGGAATAGTTGGGCAAGTAAATGAAGGTTTGGTGTTATCATCCACTTTCAATGTTTGAGAGCAGATCATTTCATCGCCTGTACACCAGTCTATGATGGTCCAGCGTCTCAACACTTTGATGCCTGCTCCACAGAGATCAAAGATGATGTCGTCATAAAACACCTGAATATTCTGGCAGGAGGTATTTGTAGGTTGACCACTTACAGAAGGGGCCGGGGCTCCATTGGGAAGTTTTGTGAAATTTGAAGCACAATTACCATTCCAGTCGGAGGGACAAGTGATCTCGTCCAAAGTACCTCTTTTGATATAAAAATACTGTGTTGCCTGTTCGGATTTGTTTCCACTTGGATCCGTAGCTGTCCAAACTCTAACCACAACCTTTGAATAACGTTCAGCGCAAGTTTGCGGGTATACAAGGTCGTACTTAAAGTATGTCAGATTTGTTGAACACCCATCAAAAAATGTGGGTCTGTTTGTTGCGTTTGTTGCAGTTTGATTGAGCAGTGCAGCCTCACCTGTACAAGGAACGGTGCATATCAAGGCATCCACAGATGATTTTATATTGCCCTCCTCACCATCTATAAAGACTGTATAAGGGAATCCACCCGGAGGAGTGGCTGCTCCGGTGCTGCTTACCACAAGAGTGTAATTAACTCCTGTGCTCAATTCACCAAAAAATGAGTTTGCGTTTGTGGCTACCAGATTGCTGCATGGCGCAAATGGATCAAACGGACCCTCATATAAGGCAAATTTCAAAGAGATGTCAGCCAGCGTGATGTCTACAAATCCTGTGGCATCAACTGCAAAATTGTGTGTTTCGTATCTCACGTTCAGAGCAGGACTGCCTGGACAGACACCCACATCAGCTGTAGAAGGACGATCGTACGCACCATCTGTGTCACTGATATTGCCTGTAAACCGGGTAATCCTTTCCTCACAAGGAACAGTGGTGATGACTGGCGGTAATTTGTCTTCGATTAAGGCATATCCCCAACAGGAATTACCACAGCCGCGCAGCACAACACGCACCTGGATCGTGAGGCCTACATGGCTGCCGTCGATGCGCACTCTTTTAATGTCTCTACCAAATTGATCCTGACCTGCAACTTCTGCAGGCAGGGCCTGGCCATTGGCATATTTTGCCTCTACATCGTAGTATTCGTCAGTGTACGCCGGGGCCTCGAGAATCATATCCGGCTCAATATACATATCGCAGTCATCATCCAAAGAAATCTGTACTCCGTCATTACAGGCCAGAATCACATTGCAATTTACGGTCTGTGCGGAAACAGAAGTGAAAAACAGAGTTGAGGTTATTACAA
>JAJTEZ010000096.1 GCA_021298335.1 Saprospiraceae bacterium
AATCGATCCAGTGGCTAGAAGAAAAAAGCATGATTGGTGAGAACATTCTTGGTTCGGGTTTCCAGTTTCGATTTAAGATCATCAAGGCGCAGGGAGCCTATATTTGCGGGGAAGAAACTGCTTTACTTTCGTCTATTGAAGGCCAGCGACCAGAAGTGCGGGTCAGGCCTCCTTTTCCGACCCAACAGGGCTTATTTCAAAAGCCCACCGTGGTCAACAATGTGGAAACCCTTGCATCAGTGCCCTTTATCATGCAGCATGGCGGTGCTGCTTATGCCGCAATTGGAAGAGGCAAGTCTACCGGCACCAAGCTGGTTTCTCTTGATGGCTTCTTTCAGAATCCGGGCATCTATGAGGTTGACATGGGCACTTCCTTGCGCATCGTGATTGATGAGCTGGGGGGAGGATTTCGCACTCCTGTCAAGGCTATGCATATCGGAGGTCCGTTGGGAGGCCTGGTGCCTGTCTCAAAAATTGACGATCTGACCATTGACTTTGAATCTTTTGCCGGTCAGGGCTTTTTGCTGGGTCACGCTTCCATTGTGTGCATACCTGAAACTTACCCCATGATTGACTATCTAAGGCATTTATTTCAATTTACCGCCCATGAAAGCTGCGGCAAATGCTTCCCCTGCCGGCTTGGTTCAGCCCGGGGTTACGAAATGTTTGATCAGGCCATCGATGGCGGATACAAGATTGATGAGTCATTGCTCACAGATCTGCTTGAAACCATGGAAGCCGGTTCCTTGTGTGCTTTAGGGGGTGGTTTACCACTGCCTGTGAAGAATGCTCTCCAGTATTTTAAAGAGGAGTTGGCACTGTATTTCAACACAAACTAATACACAAAACTAACCGTAAATGATAAATACATTGAACAACTATACGGCACCCATTGCTATTGGGGCCATCGGGGGTAGCGGCACACGTGTTATTGCTAGCATTTTTGCTGAAATGAATGTTTCAATTGGTTCGTCCTTAAATCATTCACTTGACAATCTCTTTTTTACCTTTTTCTTTAAATACAGGAAAATAAGAACGATGAGTAAAAAGGATGTTTTGATGCTCATAGAACTGTTTACCTCAGCTAATATTGGGCCAAGGAGAACACTAAACGACGAAGAGCTCGACCTGTTTACAAGTGTTTATAAAGATAAATACCATAGTTCTCCAAATCCTGAAAAAATGGAATTAATTTATGAGCAAATAAAGGTATCACTTAATTCTGATAAGCTAATGCCTCAGAGGTGGGGTTGGAAAGAACCCAATTCTCATATTATACTTTCTCAATTACTGGAGTTTTTTCCAGGCTTAAGATATATACATGTCATCAGGAATGGTTTAGATATGGCATATAGTTCTAATCAGAATCAACCAAAATTATGGGGGAGTGATTTTTTACATAAACCCTACGAAGCCGGCCCGGCTTTTTCGCTTTCATACTGGTGCGAAGTTCACAGAAATATTGTAGAATTAAGAAAGCAATTTCCTGACCATATTCACATAGTCTTTTTTGAAAAGTTATGCGCAGATCCGATGAAAGAGCTTGGAAAAATGCTTGATTTTTGTAATATCCGCTACGACAGTAATACTTTAATTCATCTTGCACAGAAGATTTCTTTACCTCAGTCGATAGGAAGGTTTCGTCAATTGGGGACAGATCATTTTGATCCACATGATATACAATTTGTTGCAGAAATGGGATTTCCAGTTTCATAGACAGGTTTTTTCATACCTCATTGGTGTCGGCAATAACGTGAATGGAAAAACAAGTAAAAATGAGATTGTCAGTCAATGGAAAGTGTCTGTCTTATGGCAATGCCAATGATTGGTAGTTCTTTCATTCAAATGACATAAAACAGTTTGCAACTACCCGAAAGGCGTAATTTTTATTGCAAAATTTAATTTGAAAAAATAATGTTTAATGAAGCACAAAACAGTCTTTGAAGCAATGAACCGTCATGTTAGGGTATGTTCTGTTAAGGGCTGGTTATTCCACTATGAATTTCTCCACCGCTATCATTTGGCTGTCTGAATTAACCAATTGCACAAAATAGATGCCGCTCTGCCAATCTGATATTTCAAGTTGCAAACTACTTTCTTGAGTCGTAACGTCTACAGTTTTCAATGGTTGACCAAGTCTGTTGTATACGATTAATTGACCCGAAAAATTATTTACCTGAATATTGATTACCGAATTACCAGGATTGGAACGTATCGGATTTGGATAAACATGGATAGTTAATTTTGAAAATTCTTGAATTGATGAAATAACCAGGTCTGATCCATCGCAATTCTCATCTACGCCGTTATTCGCTATTTCTAAGGCAGCGGGACTGATAGCAGAGTTATTCTCGTCACAATCCGCATTCGCACAAAAGCCGTCATTATCCAAGTCAACTGAGAGATTTTCGCGGTAATTTTGCGCTTCCCATACAATACGTATAATGACCTTATCAAAATCAGTCACCCAGCTTCCATTAACAAATGCAATATCCGAATTCATAACTGAGGCCAGGCCTTTAGCACAAGGGTATTTCCCCATATCATAAAGATCATCATGAAAAAAACAATGGCCCATTTCATGAGAAAAAACGCCATCTAGTGTTTCCCCCGTTGCGTAATTTGTAATGCAACCACCAATTTTTAAATATTGCCTTTGAGCAACGGCATCCCATGTCGTTTTGTGCCAGAATTTTGTGTAGAACATATCCACTCCTTCGGGATGTGCATATGTCCCCCAATCAGTTGGGGAGAATTTAGCATTTGGGTAAGCAGATACATTATTCCCCAACACCTTGAGAGAATCAAAATTATCAACCTGATACCAGTTTTGATTATGCCAATTTGTTACTATAGGGTAGTTGCCGAATGTGTTGTAAAAACTAGGGTCAACCACAACACCTGCATTAAAGACAAAGCCAAAAACCTTGATTGTAACCTTGTCCGGTGCAGCAGCATCAAAATCTGTCAGCCCCTCAAGCCATTGATTTGCCAAGATTTCGTATTTGTTTGTTAGATTTTTTATTGCAATATCTGTTACCGGCCCTTGCCAGTTTTCAATGTGGTAGTATATTACCCATTCTCCATTTTGTTTAATGGTCCATAATGGATTTCGCTTATAGTACAAATTCGATGAAAGGTTCTCTCGAAAACGCTCTGCGTTTTTTGCAAACTGACAGCTATCACTTACATTTACATTTACAAAGTAAGGCTCGTAGCAGTTGATGCTACACTCTAAACATGGATCAACTTGCGCCAAACTTACTGATGCAAAACCAAACGCTACCACTATGGTAAAAAGAAAATTTCTTTTTTTCATTTTGCTCTTTGTATTTGATCTGTTTAACAAGTTGGCGATTTTGATTCAAGCTTACCCAAAGCTATTTCTAGGCGCAATAAAAGTACACTTATTTTCCTTTCTGGTGGATAAATCGTATAATAGAATGTACTCATTTCATTGAAACGTTGCTGTATTAAGTAAGCAATCTGAAGACATTGCCAATGTTTCAATGGTGGATAGACTTTCATGTGAAATATTAAATGCAATCAGCAAGAGTCGCCAACCTCTTCCCTATTTTGGGATGCAGGTACTTGCACAAGTCAAAGATTGTGTATAACTTTAAATCTGATTTAAAGAAAGAACATGACCTACCATAAAGCCACTGTGTCTGTTTCTGTGAATGGCATTGCCGTCGAAGCAATGCCGGGCGAAACCATTCTTTCCTGCGTGCGCAGAAATGTCGCAGCCGATGCCATTCCCACCCTTTGCGATGCCCCAAACCTCGAACCCTTTGGCTCCTGCCGGGTATGCAGCGTAGAAGTCGGCCTGAATGAACAGGGACCTTTCCGAACAGTTGCATCCTGCCATACACCTGTTATGGAAGGGCAGGTCATCATAACAGATTCAGAGAAAGTCAGAAGGCTGCGAAAAAACATCGTGGAACTGGTCCTGACAGACCACCCGCTGGATTGCCTCACCTGCGAAGTCAACAACAACTGCGAATTGCAAACAGTCGCCGCAAAAGTAGGCATTCGCACTGTCAGATACCCCGCAGGAAAAACGCATACAGACCGAAAAAAAGACCTCAGTCATCCATATATGACGATGGACTTGTCCAAGTGCATCAATTGTTTCCGCTGTGTCAGGGCCTGTGATGAAGTACAGGGGCAGTTGGTGTTGAGCATGGCAGGTCGAGGCTTTGACTCAAAAATCATCAAAGGCAATGACGTCTCCTTTTTTGAGTCAGATTGTGTTTCATGCGGTGCCTGTGCACAGGCATGTCCCACCTCGGCCATTTCAGATGTGTTTGAATCAAAATCCATTGTCGCTGACAAAAAAGTACGCACCGTGTGCACCTACTGTGGTGTAGGTTGCAACCTGGAGGTTTCAGTCGTAAATGACACTGTAAAATCCATTCGCGCCCCTTATGACGCAGAGGTCAATAAGGGACATACCTGCCTGAAAGGGCGGTTTGCGTTTTCTTTTTATAATCACCCCGACAGAATTAAGACTCCGCTGATTCGCAAAAACGGCGGACTAACTCCTGCGACCTGGGAGGAGGCTTATGCATTTATCGCACAAAAACTTCTGGTCATCAAAGAACAGCATGGTCCTGATGCCATCGCAGGCATCTCCTCTGCCAGGTGCACGAATGAGGAAAACTACCTTATGCAGAAAATGATCCGTGCCGTGATTGGCACCAACAACATCGACTGTTGTGCAAGGGTATGCCATTCACCCACTGCCCTGGGCATGCAGCGCGCTTTTGGCACAGGGGCCGCCACCAATTCCATCGAAGATATAAAGCATACTGATTGTATCCTGGTGATAGGTGCCAATCCGACCGATGCCCATCCCGTCACTGGAGCCAAGCTTAAGCAGTTTGCCATGAAGGGAAAGACATCCATCGTCATAGACCCAAGGCGCACAGAACTGGCAAAATATGCGACCTATCATCTGGCACTGAAGCCAGGAACCAATGTCGCCCTGCTCAATATGATGCTGTATTACATCATTGAACAAGGATTGGAAGACAGCACGTTTATTGAAAAACGCACAGAGGGGTACAAAGAGTTTAAAGAACATATTTTATCCTTTTCCATGGACGAACTCTCCGAAATTACGGGAGTGGAGAAAAACCTCGTCAAAAAGGCGGCAATTGCTTATGCCACGGCGCCCAATGCCATGTCGTTTCATGGGCTGGGTGTCACTGAGCACACGCAGGGCACATTCACCGTCATGCTGATTTCCGACCTGGCTATGATTACCGGCAATATTGGGCGTCCGGGAGTGGGAGTCAATCCTCTGCGCGGACAAAACAACGTACAGGGCGCCGCAGATATGGGCTGCCAGCCACACCAGGGCGCCGGCTACCTCAATGCCTACGATCCGGAGGTCAACAAACAATACGAAGCTTTCTACAAAACCAAAATCCCACTCGGTAAGGGTTTGAAAATCCCTGAAATGTTTCAGGCGAGCATTGATGGCAAACTCAAAGCGCTCTGGTTAATGGGTGAGGATGTGGTACAAACTGACCCTAACACACAAAAAGTCATCCGGGCGATGGAAAACCTGGACCTGCTGGTGGTCCAGGAACTGTTCCTCACCGAAACAGCCAAGTATGCCACAGTCATACTTCCGGGGGCGTCGTTCTTGGAAAAAAGCGGTACATATACCAATGGCGAACGACGCATACAAAGAGTACAAAAAGTTGTGGAGCCTTTGCCTGGAACGAAAGCTGATGGCCAGATTATTTCCGATATGATGAACACGTTAGGGTATGCTCAAGCTGATTACGATCCTGCAGTATTACTTCAGGAAATTGCAGCGATCGTACCGTTTTTCGCCGGTGTGACATGGGACACTCTGGGAGACAATGGCAAGCAATGGCCTGTGATGCCCGACGGTACAGATACGAAAATCCTCCATGAAACGTCGTTTAAAAATGGAAGAGGCAAGTTTCACGCCTTTGACTGGAAGGAAAGCAATGAGATTGTTCTACACGGAAAAGAATACCCATACATCATTACCACCAATCGCGAACTGGAGCATTACAATGCCGGCACGATGACACGCCGGACCAGAAATGTTCAGATTCTGACAGAAGATGTTCTCATGATTCACCCTGAAGATGCCGCACGTCATTTTATTGAGGAAGGAGACATGGTCTGCGTGGAATCCCCCAGGGGGAAAGTGGACGTCAAAGCAAAAATAACTGATGAAGTAAGGCCAGGAGTATTGAGTTCTACATTTCACTTTCCTGATATGATGCTCAACCTGATTACCTCTGACGAACACGATTCAGAAGCGATGTGCCCGGAATACAAAGTAGTGGCTGTGAATATACGCAAGAGTAAGGGGAAATATAAAAGCCTTTCAGTTTAATTGCATGATTACCATTTCTTATGAACTTTCAATACATAGAATTGTTATCGGTTTTTGACCAAACAATATTAAAACATGAACTTAAAGCAAGGAGATTTGGCTCCACAATTCACATTAAAGTCATCGGCAAGAGAAGATGTTTCATTACAGGATTTTAAGGGACAAAAAGTCATAATTTTATTTTTTCCCGGAGCATATTCCAGTGTTTGTACAGCAGAGTTATGTACGGTGAGAGATGAAATGGCTGATTATAAAAATCTTGATGCTGTTATCTTGGCGATTTCGGTGGACAGTTTATTTACCTTAAATCAATTCAAGCAAGATAAAGAATATCCTTTTACCTTATTGTCTGATTTTAATAAAGAGGTTTGCCAGGCATATGGGGCATATTATGAGGAATTCGTATTTGGAATGAAAGGAGTGGCAAGAAGAGCTGCTTTTGTAGTAGATGGTGATGGCATCATACGATATGCCGAAGTTTTGGAAAGCGGAGGTGACATGCCTAATTTTGCAGAAGTTAAAAATACGCTGGCGTCTATTTCCTAAGAAGCAACACATATTTGTCAGGCCATGAACCATGGGATTCAACACGATGAGGACGAGGATGTACTGGTAGAAGACGATACCCATATTGGGGATGTTGCTCAATTGATTGTGTACAATGACGATCACAATACCTTTGACTGGGTCATACAGTGTTTTATGGAGGTATGCAAGCACACGCAAGAACAATCTGAACAACTCTCGCTCTTAGTGCATTTTAAAGGAAAGGCGACTGTAAAAACAGGGCCACTTCCTGTCGTGAAACCTATGAAAGATGCACTTGTGGACAGGGGACTATCGGCAGTGATTGAATCCTTATCTGAATAGACAATCTAATTTTAAATATAAAAAGGCCTTGTTTCTGTGTGATACAAGGCCTTTTCTTTTTTGTAGTGCATCATCCATTACATCATCATCTGTCACCCATTTTCAGAAAGGCAGTTACCTCCGAGGTAACTGGACAAATCTAAATGAAGTGTAGTTACTTCGAGGTAACTGGACGAAACATTTTACAGCGTGCCTCGAAGTTCCTGTTCGCGCTCGATGGCTTCAAACAATGCTTTAAAATTACCTTTCCCAAAGGACTTTGCTCCATGGCGCTCAATGATCTCAAAAAATACTGTAGGCCTGTCCTGGATAGGCTTGGTAAATATCTGAAGAAGGTAGCCCTCCTCATCTCTGTCCACCAGGATATTCATTCGCTTAAGATCGGCCAGATCTTCTTTGATCGATCCCACTCGTTCGAGCACTGTATCGTAGTACGTTTCAGGTACGTATAAAAATTCAACACCATTGTTGCGAAGCGTCTCTACGGTATGGACTATATCATCCGTTGCGATGGCAATATGCTGGACACCTGCGCCTTTATAAAAATCAAGAAATTCTTCAATCTGTGATTTTTTCTTGCCGGCGGCGGGCTCATTGATTGGACCCAATGGTTCATTTTTCCCAGTTCGACATTGCCTACACAATGGTCTACATACTTGAGTCCGAGAGACCTGACCTGCACCTTGCTCTTCCAGGCTTTATAGCCGGGTAGAAACACACCACTGTACTGCCTCCTGTCGACCAAGGTGTGTATCGTTTCACCATAGGTCTTGATGGCAGCCATGGTCACAGAGCCGTTTTCATCAGATGCAGTGTACGGTTCAAAAGCATTTTCTGCCCCCCTGTCGATGGCTTTCTGCCATGCTTCTGTGGCATCATCCACCCAGAGAGCGAGCACTTTCACGCCATCTCCGTGGAGATTGACATGCCGCAGAATTTCGTGCTGCGCATCAAAGGCAGAGGTGATGACAAAACGAATTTTGCCTTGCTGAAGCACATAAGAGACAACATCTCTGGAGCCTGTTTCAGGACCTTTATATGCGATAAGTTCAAAGCCAAAGCAATGCTGGTAAAAAAGAGCCGTTTGCTTGGCATTTCCCACATAAAATTCAATAAAATCAGTGCCATTGATGGGAAATGTATCCGTGGCAGTAGGTTGCTGTGGCAAAGTGGCTGTGCTCATATTGATGTAGGGTTAGTGTATTTAACAATGATAAAAAATCGCGAAGTGTGGTTTATGAAATCCAGCTTAAGGCATAGTGTTCATCTTCGATGCCGGCCGCATAATTTGTCATCAACAGAGGCTTGAAAGTATCCACCATGACGGCAAGTTCACGGGTTTCCTTCTTGCCGATGCTTTTTTCCACCGTACCAGGATGTGGCCCATGGGGAATACCGCCGGGGTGAAGTGTAATCTGTCCTTTTTCTACATGCTTCCGGCTCATAAAATCCCCATCAACATAATACAGCACCTCGTCACTGTCGATATTGCTGTGGTTGTATGGTGCAGGAATCGCCAATGGATGGTAATCATACATGCGGGGCACAAAAGAGCAGATCACAAAGTGCCTGGTTTCAAATGTCTGATGGATGGGCGGCGGCAAGTGTACCCGTCCTGTAATAGGTTCAAAATTATGGATAGAAAACGCGTAAGGATATACATAGCCATCCCAGCCGACCACATCAAACGGGTGGCTTTTATAATGGTATGGATAGAGATTATCCTGCTTTTTGATGTACAGTAAAAAATCTCCTTTTTCATCATAAGTCCCCAGGATAGAAGGCTTTCGGATGTCACGTTCGCAGAATGGAGAGTGCTCCATCAATTGACCAAAATCATTTCGGTACCTTCTGGGTGTCAGAATGGGTGTACTGGATTCAACAATAAACAACCTGTTGTCGGCTGTGTCAAAATCCAGCTGGTAAATGGTCCCTCGTGGAATCACCAGATAATCGCCATACTCAAATGGGATATCTCCATACATCGTTTTTAGCGTCCCTGACCCCACATGAATAAAGATACATTCATCAGCATCCGCATTTTTATAAAAATAATCGCCCATGCTTCTCCGCGGAGCAGAGAGGATGATTTTACAGTCCTGGTTGACAAGTACAGGCTTTCTGCTATCCAGGTAATCTTCCTCCGGTGTAATTTGAAATCCCTGGAGTGAACGATGTTTCAGTTGTCTATCGTGAATAATAGTAGGGCTGAGATCAACAGGATCTCCTAACTGCGTAATCTGTGTAGGCGGCTGCAGGTGATATAGCAGTGCGTACATGTCACTAAAGCCCTCTGTTGAAAACAACTGTTCACTATACAAAGTACCATCAGGTTTTCTGAATTGGGTATGTCTTTTTTTCGGAATGTGGCCTAATGAATGATAATGCATTGGCTGAATTTTTACTGCAAATATACCAAAAACTGACTACATACAGCCAATGAAATCAATAGAGAGATGTGAGGTTACGGCAATAATACTAGCAGGGCTGGCTTTAACACAAACGCATTAAAGTGCCAGAACTTTTAGGGGTGATTCTAACCCATGAATAGAACCTGTTTTAATCAAGTGACTGATTATCAGTAGCTGCTCGCCTGACAAGCTCCTGATATTCCTTGGCTGTCAGACCGTCCAGCACAAAATCCACAGGATTAATAGCGTTTCCATTGAGCCACACCTCGTAATGCAGGTGTGGAGCTGTTGAAGTCCCTGTGCTTCCTACTGTTCCCAAACGCTGGCCTTTTTTTACAATCTGACCTTCCCGGACATCAATGGTATGCATATGCGCATAAAGACTTTTGTATCCATAACCATGATCGATCAACACGTGTTTGCCATAACCACTACCCACGGCATTGACAGAGACTACCCTGCCATTTCCTGTTGCCTGTATGTGCGTACCTCGGGGAGCAGTAAAGTCAATTCCCTTGTGGAAACGGCGAAGCTTATGAATGGGGTGCATACGCATACCAAATCCGGAAAGGAACTTGATGTCACGCTTTAGAGCGCTTTCCTTCACCGGTTTTATGGATGGAATGGAAGCAAGCTTTTTCTCCTTTGTCAAAGCCATTGTATACAGGCTATCGAGTGATTTTTTCTGTATTTCTGTTTTCAGCGCCAGCTTTTCGACTTTCTCCAGATTCTCCTTGATCAGCCTGCCGGTGGCTCCGATATTTTCCAGATACTTATATTTATCGTGACCTCCAATTCCCCCATTCCAGATCGCATCATCAATAGGACGCACTCCCAGAATCATCCTGTTGATCTCACTGTCTTTCAGGTGGAGTCCTTCAATCTTGCCAGACAACATGGAAAAATCTTCATTCAGTTGATTGAGATAAAACTCGAGTTGCTCTTTTTCCTTTTCTATCACCCTTTCTTTGGGAGTGGGAAAATATTGGTAGGCTACGACAAAAATCAGCACCGAAGTGGTAATCACCGCCGAGATAAAATATAGAGTTCTTCTGAACTTGTCTTTGTGGGATAACTTGTGTGGTTCATACTGGAGAGTATGCTCGTTGTAAACGTATCTGACTCGTTGCATAAAGTAAACGTGTAATCTTAAAAAAGACAGACGGGGGAAACTGCCAGATTCAAAAATGTAGGAGATTGGATTCAAAGATAAGACTATGTGTTTAAAAAAGAAAGCTTCTGCCTGTATTTTTTACAGAAAATCAGAAAGATTGCACCCCGATTTTTTTATTTGTTGCAACAACAATACGAGACGCTGTGTTATGAACCAGTTGTTGATCAATCAAAAATTCTATGGACATAGGTTCTGTCATACGCCAGCAAAAATTTACTGATACATACCAGAAATGCGTTATCAACTTGTTTTATACCGCCAATTTTTTCAGAGATTCACATCTGAGCGTTTTCAAGGCTTATGACATACAAGGCCAACATTTCAACATCCTGAGAATTTTGCGGGGAAAGCATCCCGATGCAGTTACTCCGGGTTATATCAAGGACGTCATGCTTGACAAGGGCAGAGATGTGACCCGACTCATCGACAAGCTGATCGCCATGGGCTGGGTCGAACGGCAGGTTTGTCCCCAAAACAGAAGAAAAATGGATATCACAATTACCCCCGCCGGGCTAAAAATTACCGAAGAAATTTCGGAAAAACTTCAAGACCATGATTCGGACATGCAAAATCTAAGCGACGAAGAATACCAAACGCTAAGTCACCTGCTGGACAAAATGAGGGGATGATTATCCTTCAAAATTGAAAGAAATCGTAAATATCTGTGACATCACTTCATCCAGTACCCTGGCCTCATTCTGGGTCCTGTCATAAATCAGAATACTTCCCAACCCTCTGGAAAATTTGATTTCAGGAGAAAATATAAAATAAGGATAAAACATCTGCATTCCGACACCCACCTCGTACTGAAAATCGTGAGGGGCAATTTTAATCAGTGATTTCCTAGATTTTGAATTTGACTGTACATCATAGCTATATTTCAGTCCAGCCACCACAAACATCCGCTTATCCTTGTAGGGTTCAGACTTGAAACGAAGATGGAAGGGCAATTCAAAAAATACAGATTCGATGTTGCGCTGTGTCACTTTTCCATCAGCAACACTGGTAAATTCAAATCCACGCTGGGCAAACGAAAAACCCGGCAAGAACCGAAAATCAAAATACTCACCCAGTTTGAGATTGGTGATCATGTGCATATTTACTCCTACCTCTCTGCTACCTTCCGTCACACGGATGCTTTCATTGTTAATGAAAAATCCGGATTGCCTGAGCTTATACCCTGAGTTGTTGAATCCCAGATTAATGCCAAAGTAATAAGATTTTTTATTGAAATCGCGAAAATTATGGTTGTCTCTTCCACCAATTTGCGCATTCACATTCGCAGCAAAAAAACCAAAACCTATCAGGCAGGCGGTGATAACTATTTTGTGGCAGTGTAAATGCAGCATATGCCGGCTGTTAATGGTTGAAAGGACGTCTGGGCAAATCCCGTTTTCTGCAAAATTGCTGTAAAATTATCATAATCCGGAAATGCTTGCACAGATTCATACAAATACTTGTATGCTTTTTGATCCTTAGACCGGAATTTTCCAATCAAAGGCAGCAAATAGCGAAAATAAAGATTAAACAACTGCTTCACCGGAAAGACCCGGGGGCGCGAAAATTCCAGAATCACCAACATACCTCCCGGTTTCAATACCCTGAACATTTCAGCCAGACCTTTCTCCAGGTGTTCAAAATTACGGACCCCAAAGGCAGCAGTGACAGCTTCAAAGGATTGGTCAGAAAAGCGAAGATTTTCGCTGTCGCCTGTTTCCAGGTGAATGGTCTGATCCAGTTTTTTCCGAACAATTTTTTTCTGGCCGATGGCCAGCATCTGAGCGGAAATATCCAATCCTGTAATGTGTTCCGGCTTCAACACCCGGGCGGCCTCAATAGCGAGGTCAGCAGTTCCTGTCGCAATATCCAGCATGGTTTTGGGCTTCAGTCCTGCCAGCTTCCGAATTGCCACCCGTCGCCACCAGACATCAATTCCCAGAGATAATATCCTGTTCAGCTGATCGTAATAAGGCGCAATGGTATCAAACATTCTCGTCACCTGACCTTTTTTCGACTCCTGACGATTGTAGGGGGTCACCTGAACTTCTCCGGACATGAAAATCTTATTGTTACGCTCTATAAAATGCAAAAACCTCTGTGATTGTTTGGAAAAACATCGGATTTAGGTTCTAAAACGCACCAACCACCAGTTTTGGTGTCATGCACGACAGATTCTTCCGAATTTGTTTTACATCCTGATTTAATAACACCTGCCATTGGAATGGAATTTATTGCGTAATTTTAAGCACAAATTTTGTCTTATGGCACCTTCTAAGATATCAAATATCCTGTGGTCTACCCTGTTTCTGATCATTACTTTTACGGCCAATGCGGAATACAGCAGCATACAGCCCATTCCGGCTGCACACAGAATCAGTGAATTCTTACCCAAGTTGGACGGCAAAAAAGTAGCCCTTGTCGTCAATCAGACAAGTATGGTCCAAAATACACACCTCGTAGATACTCTGATGAAACTAGGTGTAAACATCACTGTCATCTTTGCACCGGAACACGGCTTTCGGGGGATGGCAGATGCAGGAGAACATATTTCAGACAGCCATGACCACTCTTCCGGAAAACCAGTGCTATCACTTTACGGAAAAAAGAAAAAGCCCTCCCGGGACGATCTTCACGGGGCTGATCTTATCTTGTTTGACATCCAGGATGTTGGAGTGCGCTTTTACACCTATTTGTCTACACTACATTACATTATGGAGGCAGGCGCTGAGCTGAATGTGCCTGTCATGGTACTGGATAGACCCAACCCAAATGGTCATTACATCGACGGTCCTGTACTGGACATGGCATTTACGTCTTTTGTAGGTATGCACCCCGTGCCCGTTGTATACGGCATGACCATTGGAGAATATGCCAAAATGATCAATGGCGAGGGATGGCTGAAAGGAGGGCAGACATGTCAGTTGACGGTCATGACCTGTGCATCTTACGAGCACAATACATTTTACGCCCCACCCATCAAACCCAGTCCAAACCTGCCAGATATCAGAGCGATTCTGCTGTATCCCTCGACTTGTTTTTTTGAAGGTACTACTCTTAGCCTGGGAAGAGGGACAGAAAAACAGTTTCAGTTGATCGGGCATCCGGCTTTAAAAAGTGTTTTTTCCTTCACCCCACAGCCAAATGAAGGATCAAAAGAGCCGCCGCAAAAAGGGGTAACATGTTATGGTTTGGATTTGAGCAGCCTGAGCCTGGATGAAATTCGGAGCATGAAAAAACTCAACCTGGCTTATTTAATTGATTTTTATAAGCAGATGAAATTAGTAAATCAGCCATTTTTTCTAGAAACAAATTTTATTGACAAGCTCGCAGGTACAGATCAACTTCGTAAACAACTCACCAATGGTACGCCGGAGGCAGATATCCGCACAAGTTGGAAAAAAGGACTGGAAGCATTTGCTGGAGTGCGTCAAAAATATCTACTGTACCCCTGAGTCACTTTTACAGCATCCTACATCAGGCAGCCAGCATAGCCCTTATTGCACAATGGGTAGAATGCGCAGTACTTGTTCGACAAACTGAAAGGTAGCTTGCCTGACGCCTTCGATATCCTTTGACATCACATGCGAAGAAATCACATGATTTTCTGCCAAAGGAAACCTCGCCAACTGTTTTTGTTCATCCGGTGTGCCCAGCTGATCAAAACATTCGTACATGCGCGGCACCGACACAACCCGATCCTGGTGCTCCTCATCCTTGTAATAACAACCCAAAAAAACAGGAATCTGCACCTTCTGAAACACATCCTCTTTCATATACTCTTTGATCAAACTTTTCACCACAAAAATGCCGTTAGTGTGGTACACCGGATTCCAGTATTTTTGAGCAAGCGTGTCATATTTGATTCGGTTGTAATCGCCGTTCATGATCCAGCGGCCCACCTGTTTTCCCCAGGGCCACAGGACTATGTCTGAAGCGGGATCTGCAATGTCAATATTCGGAGAGTACATGATCAGGCTATGAATGTCATTCCCCGCTGCAGCCAGGGCCAGTGAGAGTGTTCCTCCGGTAGAGCAAGACATGAGGATGACTTTTTTACCGATAATTTTTCCAATTGCCAGCGCCTTCTCTGCCGACTGCATATAAGTATCAGGCGTCAGGTTTTGAAAGGAGTTTGAGTCGAGCCTTCCATGATCCTCGAGCCTAGACAAATACAGATTCATGCCATACCTTTTTGCCACATCCCTATGAATCGGAGCTCCTTCTTCCTGACTGGCAGAAAAACCATGCAAATATACAAGTGCATACTCCGTCTGGGCAGGAAAGCTGTCATTGGCCCAGATGATGCGGGCCTGATTATCAGGTTTTATATCATTCACCACACTTTCATCAGCAGCCACAAGGGAGTCTAGAGAGGCGATTCCTGCAATCAGTTGCATTTCATTGAGCCTTGGTGTTTCATATCGCACACGTGGACCAGCAACTATCAGGATGATGATCGCCAGCATGATAATAGAAAACCAAAAAAAGAATTTATTCATTTTTGTAACCATAGACTACACGATTGAAGATGTATAATAAATATATAATATAATGAATTTCAGATTATTACAAATATATTTTATTCCATTTATAAGATCAATCCACACATTTCAACTTTACGGTTGAGTTAATCTTGCATGGATTTTTAGCACTTGTCGGACCAGCGACTTGTTGCCGTCATTCTGAATTACGTAATCTGCATGCCTGGCACGTTCTTCGTCAGTCAGCTGAGAAGCCAGCCTGGCTTCCACGGCCTCGCGAGGCAGATCATCACGCCGCATGACGCGTTCGATTCTTGCTTCCATCGGACAAGTCACAACGATCAGGGCATGCAGTGCCTTCCAGGCGCCACTTTCAACCAAGAGTGCGGCTTCTTCCAATGCATAAGGTACGTGACCCTTTTTCTCCAACTGGTCAAACCAACGGCCTACATCTCGTCCGACGGCAGGATGCACGATGGTATTCAGCTGATTCCGCAATGCAGGATTTCTGAAAATCATCCTCGATATCTCCTGTCTGTTCAAACTTCCATCTTCTTGATAAACTTGATTACCGAGCAGAGTTTTGATTTCCAAGGCCCGAAGTTGTACCGCCTATCACCGCCGTGATGAGATACACTATCCAGGAGGGAATCTCTCCCAGCAAGGAAGCGAGCATGCCACTCAAGGCGAAGTCATTTTGAAAATCACTCATGCCGGCAGCGAGAATCCACACTAAAAATCCGGCGAAAAAGCTCATCACAAAAGGCGTTATACCAGATGCGCGCCACAGGTAAAAGAAACCAGCAGATGCAAGAAAACCAGACCACCAGGGCATGAAATATTGCACGATAGCCAGAATAGCTGTGAGCAAAGCAAAGGGAATCAATTTTGTCATCGCTTTCATTTTTTTGCAGGATGTAAAGACACAAGTTGAGTAGCGCGGCTGCGCAATGACTCCGGTGTTTCGTACAGATTAATGTGAAAATATTCTCCGTTTTTCCAGGTGGTAATCATATTTTTATAATACGGGCTTACCGGATTTCCGGACTGACCGCCCGGATATACGCCCCAAGCCTGTATAGAATCCTCAAGACTCACCACCATACGCCAGCTGGGGCCAAAAGACTGCCCAGTGGCATTGATGGCATCCGGACAACCATCCACCTCAAGTTGCATTTCTGAGAACGCTGGAAGTCGCATCATGTGGTAAATGTCCAGAGGACGATATTTGCCCCAGGTGCCCTTTCCCTCGCGAGTCAGGGAATCGAGTTGCCGGCCGGCCTCTACAAGTGACTCCTGTATAATGGTCAGAGCGCTTTCTTTTACTGGCGTCTTCGCACGATCGAAATATTTGTGGTTAGGATCTTTTGCGATGAGTTCGATCAGGCGCCAGTCTTCTGGCAGCTTCATGTCCATTTCATCTTTCCATTGAAGAATTTCATCCCAGACATTTTCCCTGCATTTTTTTAAGAATAGATCAAACAGCACCGCCTCCCTTGACGTGTGCAGATATTGAGCGTCCCAGCCGGACAATTCACCCCACAGATCTTTTCCTTTGTCCTGCCTTGTTACTTCGGGCAGCACAGTGCGAATCGCACGGATCATGGATGCTGCCTTGGATGAATACGAATTGAATTGCATGCGCTGCATATCTTCCGGACTTGCCGATTGGATGCTGTCGAGTTTACTATTGATGGTCAGATTTCTATACCGCTCAAATTTGCCGGTGAAATAATAGGGGTATGTAGCATCGGTACTGACCTGGTTGGCAGAAGCGATATAGCCTCTGCGGGGATTGCGTGTTTGCGGCAGTTGTGCTTTCGGGATATAGGATAGCCAGCCATTGGCCGATTGGTTGCCATATTCCACAAAGCGTCCATCCTGAGGCGGGCGCGCCGGAAACCGACCGTTCACCCTTAGGGCAATATCTCCATCCTTGCAGGCGAAACCAAAATTTTGAGCAGGAGAAATATATGCTTCCGTTGCCTGAAGATATTCGTCATAATTTTTGCAGGACATGGCATTGACAAACACTGCAAACTCCTCAGTATCGGGCGCATCGTGGCAAAGCCAGCGCATGGCAAGGTCGTGCCTCCCATCCGCAGAAGTACGGTAAATGGGTCCCCAGCGTGTGTATTTGACAGTATCCAGTATCGTCTGTCCACCTTTGACGCGTATTTCTTCGATGCGCAGCGTGGCTTTTTCTTCCTTTCCGTCCAACAGATAGGTAGTGCGGCTGGCATCCTTCCATTCAATCAGAAACATGTCTTCCACATCCTGTCCAACGTTTGTTTCACCCCAGGCGATATGCTCATTAAAGCCAATCATGATGCCCGGGAAGCCCGGAAAAGAAACGCCGTACGCATTGACTTCAGGCGTGTGGATATGCACTTCAAACCAGATGGACGGAAGGCTCAGGCTAAGGTGTGGGTCGTTGCAAAAAATAGGATGTCCTGTGGAAGTTTTCGTCCCTGCCAATCCCCAGGAATTACTTCCTATTCCGGGATTCCTGGTGGGGAAAAAAGTTTTAAATATCGGCTCCTGCAACGTGGATTGCTGATTTTGCGAATAAGTAACCAACGAATCAAATTGCCACGAGGTACCATCCGGAATCACAGCATTTTCGACGTCTTGCCGTTCCGGATACAAAAAGTCAAATTCTTCCTTACCCAGCTTACGCAGCAGATTGGTATATTCAAGATCGTCATTTCTGCCGGCCAGTGTCTGTGACATTTGCTTAAAAACCAGTGCTGACTTCAAGATGTCCCACCTTTCAGGTTCAAACTGTAACAATCTGCATTCCAGAGGCATCGTTTCAGGCGTCAGAGTTTCGATGTACCGGTTTACTCCGTCAATATACTTTTGCGCTCGATCAAAACCAGGAGTTTTTTCCCAGACCTGTACTGCGTTTTCGGCAGCAAACTTCATTCCGCGCCGCCGTTTTTCGAGGTCGATGGAAATAGTCTTTTCACCAAGGATGGCAGACAACTCACCGGCAGCAGCTTTCGCTAAAAACTGCATCTGGAACAGGCGGTTTTGTGCCTCCACAAATCCCTGCGCAAATAGTGCATCGTCAAGATTTGCAGCAAAAATGTGTGGCACCCTGCGTTCGTCATACAGAATCTCTACCGGTGCAGATAAGGAAGGATCTTCCAGTGAAATGGGATCCGTTTCTGAGTGGAGCCCTGTCGCCCAAACTCCTTCGTAAGGATTTAGGATTGATCCCAAAGGAGGAATAGTCATTCCGGGGATTGCAATTTCTCCATGGAGAATCAGTAATAAGAGCACCGAAAGTGAAAATTTCAGTACAAATGAAATGGTACGGTTCATACATCAAAAGTGGTTTGGTCTCCACCCCTTCAAGGTTTGTCAAATGTACTACATTTCAGCCATGTAATGTCATGAAGCTGAAAAAATTAGCCAGGCGATGTGTATTGTAGCTCCGCTCTAAAATCAACTGCATACTATGCTGAATGCTTCGGTTTGGCTACCTTTGCACAAAAAAGCATGGCGACCAAAAGGGCGTTATTTTTGCAACACGTAGCGCAAACGAGCGATTTCCCCTTTGGCATTGAAGTCAGTCATGCCTCCGGTATGTACATTTACGATACAGAAGGCAGGCAGTACCTCGATTTTGATTCTGGCATATCTGTAAGTTCCCTGGGCCATTGTCACCCAAAGATTGTAGAAGCTGTTCAAAAACAAGCGGCCACATACATGCATACCATGGTCTACGGCGAACACATACAATCGCCGCAAGTCGAATACGCTGCCTTGCTGAGTGAGACGCTGGACAACGGACTTGACTCTGTATATTTTGTCAATAGTGGTTCAGAGGCGGTGGAAGCAGCGATGAAACTGGCCAGAAAAAGCACCGGGAGAATCGAAATTATTTCATGCGCGCGGGCGTACCATGGCAGCACTATCGGCGCTGAAAGCCTGAGAAGTGACTATGACTTTTCCCGCCACTATTTTCCAACAATGCCGGGTGTGCGGCACATCACCTTCAACGAAGAAAGCGAACTCAATAAGATTAGTGAACGTACTTCCTGCGTCATTCTCGAACCAGTTCAGGCAGAGGCGGGCATTATTCCTGCCAATCATTCATTCCTTAGAGCATTGGAAAAGAGATGCAGGGAGACGGGGGCGCTGCTCGTGCTGGATGAAATACAAACCGGATTTGGACGCACCGGAGCGATGTTTGCCTTCCAGCATTATGGCATTACTCCGGATATCCTCCTGCTGTCAAAGGCAATGGGAGGAGGTATGCCAGTCGGGGCAATGGTTGCTTCTCGTGCGCTGATGCAGCATTTCCAGCGGAATCCGGCACTGGGTCATATCACCACATTTGGCGGGCATCCGGTGTGTGTGGCTGCAGCGCTGGCGACATTGCGACTCCTCCGAGAAGAGCCCTTCATTTGTCAGGTGCAGGAGAAACAACAGCAGATCTGTAAAAAGTTGCAACACCCACTGATCAGCCACATACGGGCGGCAGGACTTCTCATCGGCGTAGAACTGGTGGATGCATCGCTGGTGAACAAGGTAGTAGACGAAGCCATCAAGCAAGGGGTACTCATTGATTATTTTTTGTTCAATCCCCGGTCCTTCAGGATTGCGCCTCCCTTACNNCAGGAGGGTACTGACAAGTTGTTACGGGTGCTGGATGTAGTACAGGGGATGTAGGGGTATGGGGTGAGTAGTACGAAATCGCATCGGCACCAATTGGCGGTTCCCATGTGGGTGAATTATTTCCTTAAAATTATAAACTTAAAAAAATGATTTCTAAGAATTTAATTGTAAGGCTTTTAGTAGGTTTCTTTTTAACTGTTGTTTTGCTTTTAGGACTAAATAAGTTATTGGGTCTCGACACTGAATATAATGAGCTAATTTTAACAGGAATAATGATAGTAGGTATTGGACAAATTGTGTTTAAGGTGATTAAACCATATAAATTTCCAGATTAAAAGAAAGCAGATGCTTACAGCCGTTTGCCGCAATGGGGGCTGACGTTGTTAAATCAAATGTAGTGCTTCTATCAACATTTGTTCTTGGTTGACAGTATAGCGATCCGAAATCCCCACTGCGGCAAGCTGCAAAACGTAAGGTAACATCACAATTACATTACATATTTATTTAAATTAAAATACATAAAATATTGTCCATAAATATAATACATGTTTTAAAAAGCTATATAAGTGATGTCCTCGTGGAAAGCGCTCCTTCTCCATACTCCGGCAACCTGGACCTCTACCTAAGCAAAGGCAGGTACCAGCTATGTTCGCCACATGCTATTTATTCTTTTGCAGATAAATATGATAATTTTTCTGACAGTTTTGCCCGTCTCGACTTGTCGCAAGTCAACGATGTGTTGCTCCTGGGATTTGGGCTTGGCAGCATTCCCTACATGCTCGAAAAGGTATTTCACAAATCATGCCGATACACGGGTGTTGACATCGACCCGGCTGTCATCAGGCTCGCAAGCAAATATGTGTTGCCTGAACTGTCTTCATCCATACAACTGATAGAAGTAGATGCGGAAATTTTTGTGCAGATAGAAACCTCTCGTTACGATCTGATTTGCATCGACCTGTTTATCGATACAGCGATTCCGTCAGCGTTTCTTGAAACAGAATTTCTGCAACACACGATGTCACTATTACAGGAGGGAGGCATGGTAATGTTCAACCATTTGTACCTGACGTCTGCTGATAAATTGCAGGCGCAGCATTACTTTGAAAGTGTCTTTTCAAAAGAAGTCTTTGCTCCTGAATTGATGGAATTACGGACCAATGCCATGTTGGTAGGCTATCAGCATCCCAAGCCATGATCACTTGACAATCACCACCTTTCCTGTCTTCTGACCGGTTTGTGTCTCTGCCGACACATAGTACAGTCCCGGTGGTAAATGACCCACAGAGAGTAAATGCGAAGATTGCTCCTGCACAGGTACATATTGCATGACAACCTGCCCTTGTGGGGAGATCAATTGCACACTTAACAGCTTCTCACCTTCGCCATCCACGCCAATGAAGAGTTGATCGGTTGCGGGATTCGGCAACACGTACAAAGGTGTTGTCTCAATGATTGTGGTCGTACCTGATGGGAAGGTCATTGCCTTGCGCACAGCGGCGAGTGCATTGACTCTTCCGTGTCCGAAAATGGCATTAGGGACCGTCATTCCCGGAAAATTCAAACAATCCTGCGTTGACGTTTTGGGTGTGGCAGTACTCTCTATAATATCTTCAATGATTTCCGGCCTTCCCGCCAGTGAAGGATTGGCAGAAATGATCAGTGCCACCAAGCCTGCAACATGCGGACCGGCCATGCTGGTACCGCTAAATGCGGCAAAACCACCTCCTCTGACTACCGAACG
>JAJTEZ010000097.1 GCA_021298335.1 Saprospiraceae bacterium
AATTCCGAACAGGAAGAGTAGGATGTAATGTCTCATATGATTATTTGTTTTTTGCCAACCCATGGTTGACAGCTTGAAATAGAAATTGAAATTTCCATGTGTCATCATAAATTGAATCTGTCCTTGTTTTCATGGATAATTTACCAGATAATAGATCGTATATTCTATGAACTAAATTAATTGCAGAATTATTGTTAGAAACAAAGTTTATTTTTATTGATAACAGAATTATATTTTTTTGATTAGATAAATAAAGGAAGGAAAGTGATCTGAATACCCACCCTGGTAGCTGTCTCCTGAAAATGTACGGAATGGATACCCCTTATATGCTCCGCTTGATTGCACCAAAAAAGGGGCACTAAACACCTGTGCCTTGAAAAAAGCATAACCCGACTGCTTTTTTTCTGTCAATGACTGGGTTAGAATAATCTGGTCAAACAGACTCCAGGTATCCCGGTAGGCGTTGGAACCCAACCCCTTCTGAAAAAGCGCTTCATAGGGATTGTAGACGCCAGTGCTGCGAACATCCTCCACATCCCTGACGGCACGGAGGTACTTTTTGATACTTTCATCGACAGGATCATCATTTAGGTCTCCCATCACAAGCACTTTCGCTTTCGGGTCAACCAGCAATACTGAATCTATAACGGATCTGCACAATCGGGCACCATTGTTCCTGTATTCTACAGTTGCAGGTCCTCCTCCCCTGGAAGGCCAGTGATTTACTAAAATATGAAGTGTGTCTTCCTCCAACATTCCTTTGACATAAAGAACATCTCTGGTAAACCTTCGCTTATCCCCCTCATAATTAAATAAGGGTATAGGCCTGCTGTACATTGGTATGAAATGCGAAGGATTGTAAAGGAGCCCCACATCTACGCCTCTCCCGTCCGGAGAATCATAATGAATAATCTGGTAGTTTCGGCCTGCTATCGAAGCTTGCTTTACAAGGTCTTCTAAAACGCGCCTGTTTTCAATTTCACTCACCCCCAAAAACGACAAGCCAGCTTTTACATCTTCTACCCCAATCTGGGAGATTACATAGGCCATATTCGCCAGCTTTTCTTCATATCTTTCGGTCGTCCAGGCCCTTGCCCCGTCTGGAAGAAATTCTTCGTCATTGATCAACGTATCATCCTCAGTATCAAAAAGATTCTCCAGATTGTAAAAGCCTCCGCTTACAATCTTGTACTTTGATTGAGATGAAAGCTGCCCGTGAAAACAATTCAATAGGACAGTAAGGACTAGAAAAACTCGATACCACATAATACAAAATTCAAGTGTCATATATTGCAAATATAGAATTTATCACCGGTATTCCGATGGATTCAAAAGAGTTTCGCAGGAAATCAGAAATACTACTTGTTATTATGTACCTTTACATCCCATTATAATTTTGACTCACATGTTTCTAACCAGAATAGCTTTTTTGTTTGTAGTCATCCAGATTGCTGCCTGCACTGCCGGTATTGCTCAATCCATCAGCGGAAAACTCATCAACAAATCAACTGGTCAGCCGATTGCGGGCATACGCGTCGAAGTCAGGCCCGGTGATCAGGTGGCGTATACGAATGGCCTTGGTGTATTCAGAATTATTCAGTTGAAACCCGGAACTTACAACATCATCGCAATCAGCGAAGACCAGCAAACGGCATTGGCCACTACCACTATCACCGGTTCTGATGTGTCATTGGGCGAAATTCCATTCGTCCAGTCATCTTCATCAGTTTCGGAACAGATCACTCAGGTGGATGTGACAGAACTGGCAGGCATGGAAAACGAAAATGATAATTTCTCCAGCGCACTGTCCGCAGGTAGAGACCCCTTTGTCAATGCGACCACTTTCAACCTCAATGCTGGCCGCTTCAGGCCCCGCGGATATTTCAACGAAGACGCAGAAATGCTCATGAATGGCATGCTGATGAATGATCAGGATGATGGCCGTGTACTGTGGACAGCCTGGAACGCACTGAATGACGTGCTCCGCAACAGGGTGAATGTGCTAAATCTGTCAGAAAGCGAATACACCTTCGGAGGCATCGGCGGCGCTACCTTCATCGACTTGCGTGCATCCAGCCAGCGCGAAGAAAATAAAGTGACCTACGCAAGTTCCAACAGAACCTTCCAGCATCGCCTCATGGCAACATATTCTACAGGAATGATGAAAAACGGCTGGGCTATCGCAGCAACAGCCTCACATACTTATGGTTCACAGGGATATATAAAAGGGACATATATTCAGGCAAACAGCTACTTCCTGGCCGTAGACAGAAAAATAAGCGATAAGCACCTCATCAACGTCGTTTTCTTTGGATCCCCTCAGAGAAGAGGGAGATCTAGTGGTTCGTTTCAGGAAATGTACGATATCGCAGGGACAAACTATTACAACCCTAACTGGGGCTACCAGAACGGAGAAGTAAGAAATTCAAGAGAATACCGCATCCATCAGCCGGTAGCCATGCTACGGCATGACTGGAAAATTTCTCCCCGCACTCAGCTGATGACAAACGTGGGCTATCAGTTTGGAGTATATGGATCTACAAGACTTGACTGGTATGAGGCTCCCGATCCGCGTCCGGACTACTACCGCAGATTGCCAAGCTACGCCAACACCCCGGAAGCTAAGGACCTCATCACGTCTTATCTTACCGAAGATGATGCAAACAGACAAATTCAGTGGCAGTCACTTTACGATGCAAACGCGACGCGTAATTATACTATCAATGATGTCAATGGTATTCCCGGCAATACCGTCTCCGGAAAACTCGCTGCCTATGTGCTGGAGTCTGAAAATTATGACAACACCAAATTTAGTGTCAATACGATTTTGAATTCACGCATAAGTGACAGAATCCGAATAGCTGGTGGATTTCAATACCTTCGCGAAAAAGTACACTATTACCGCAGACTGGAGGACCTGCTCGGTGCAGACTTTTATGTTGATTTCAACCGCTTTGCCCTTCGCGATTTTCCAGACAACCCAAATGCAGGCCAAAACAACCTGAATCTTCCCAACCGACTTGTTTATGAAGGGGATATTTACGGGCATAATTACGATATATTTACTCACCGGGCCAATATATGGGGTCAGATGGCATACACCACTGCAAAATGGGATTATTATGCGGCAGTACAGCTCGCTCAGCAACGATTCTGGAGAGAGGGAGCCAATAAGGTAGGCCTGTTTCCAGACAATTCCTTCGGAAAATCAGAAGTGCACTCCTTTTTGAATTATGGCCTGAAAGGAGGTGTGACATATAAGATTGACGGCCGAAATTACATCGTTACCAACGCCTCCCACCGAACCCGGGCACCCTTTGCCAATGAAGGTTTTGTGTCACCTCGCGTCCGAGATCAGGTTGTCGCCAATTTACAAAATGAAAGTATCTCGGCATTTGATGTTTCTTACCTGGCTAGATATACCCGGTTTAAGGCAAGAATTTCTGCCTTCCTGACAGAGTTTCGAAATAAGATTTCCAATGACGTATATTATCACGAAGAGTTTCAGACCTTCGTCAATTATGTCATGACCGGCATCGACCGACGACACTTGGGCATTGAGTGCGGTCTTGAATATAACCTGAATTCCAAGTTGACACTAACTGCCGCAGGTTCCTGGGGTGAATATTACCATACCAGCAGGCCTCTCGCTACAATCTCCAGAGATAACAGTGCGGAAGATTATGTGCAGGGTAGAGTTGTCTATATCAATAATTATTATGTAGGCGGCATGCCTCAAATAGCAGGTACAGTTGGATTGGGATACCGCAGCAGCAGGTACTGGTTCTTTAATCTGAATGTAAATGGCTTCGGTAAAAATTATCTCACATTTAATCCGGATAGAAGAACTTCCGAAGCCGTGGCTTCCATAGACCCACAGGCGGAAGGAGCATTGTTCAACAGAATTATCGCAGAAGAAAAGCTGACAGATGCAATGACTGTGGATTTTTCCATGGGCAAATCCATTCGATTCAACAATGGTGCATTTCTTCGTATCAACCTGAATGCAGGAAATATATTAAATAATACAAATTTCAGAACAGGAGGATTCGAACAACTGCGGTTTGATTACGTAGACCGCAATGTAGACAAATTTCCTCCTCGTTATTTTTATGCGTATGGAATCAATTATAGTTTGAATGTTTCCTACGTTTTTCCAAGGTAAAATACAGAAAATCAATCGTATATAAAAACTTAAGGGTATGATCCGGGTACAAAATGTTATTGTTAGTTCGTTTTTCTTAGTCGTGGCAGCCTTCGCAACCATCAGTTTGTCTGGATGCTTGAAAGGGGAGTTTGATGCACCACCGACCGGCGGTACTGATCCTCAGATTGAAGCCACTCAGATTGTGTCTCTCACTGAGGTCATGTCAAAATTTTATGTGGCAGGAAAATATACACCTATCAGTCTGGATAAATATGTGCAGGCAGTGGTTGTTGCCAATGACAAATCCGGTAACTTCTACAAGACCATTGTCGTAGAAGACGAAAATTCAGACCTGGGTATTGCCATCCTGATTGACGAAAATGAAATCCATTCCAGCTATCCTGTAGGTAGAAGGGTGTTTGTGAAACTCAACGGACTCACAATTTCAGACTACAACGGCTTGCCTCAGCTGGGTATCGGAGTGGACAATTCCGGCACTAGTCCACGATTGGGCTACATACCCGCTACGTTATTGCAGGAAGTTGTAGTGCAGGGAATGTATGGCCTGCCGGTGACTCCACGCCTTAAAAAAATCTCCGAACTGAGCCCTTCAGACATCAATACCCTGGTGCAGATTGACGGTGTACAGTTTGCATCTGTAGGTCCGGACAAAACGTACGCCAATGGCCTGGTAGATCCACCGGTCACCATCAACCAGGATCTTGTCGACTGCGCGAACAACAAAATCATCGTCCGAAATAGCGGTTATGCAGATTTCGCAAATGCTCTGTTACCACAAAAAAATGGAAGTATTACTGCAGTATATTCTGTCTTTAGAACGGATAAACAGCTGTTTATCAGAGATACAACGGATGTAAAATTTGCACAGGACAGATGCGGTTCAACAAGTGGAAGCCAGATTCGTATTCAGGATTTACGCTCCCAATATACCGGTACCTCAGTAAATCTGTCCACTGGCTTTGTAAAAGGTATTGTCATATCAGACATTGCAAATAAAAACATCAATACTCAGAACATGGTCGTACAGGATGGCAGCCAGGGCATTGTACTTCGATTTAAATCGGCCATTTCCGTTCCTTTGGGATCAGAAGTAAAAGTCGGTCTCACGGGTGGCGTACTGGGCGAATATCAAAACCTGCTTCAGGTGGATAAACTGGAAAATACCAATGTGGAAGTACTGGCCACAGGTCAAAATGTTACACCCAAAAACCTGTCCATATCACAGATCGACTTTGCCAAAGATGAATCTACCCTGGTAAGAATCAGTAACGCAACCCTTTCAGGTGGCACAAAATATAGCGACAAGATAAAAATCAAAGATGCGTCCGGAGAAATGGACCTGTTCACTTTCTCTTCTGCCACTTTTGGAGCTACACCTATCAAAACAGGACAGGTGAATGTGACAGCCATCGTCTCTGAGTTTGGTACGGCAAAACAATTGACCATCCGTAAAATTGAAGACGTAGAGGGAGGTATACCTTGTGACGTCAACAATGCTGCTCTCGATTGCGATGGTGATGGTGTGCTGAATGGGACAGATTGCGATGACCTGAATAAGGATGTTTACCCTGGAGCTCCATGTGACGACGGCAATAGTGCTACTGTCAATGATAAACTCGACGACCAGTGTGTGTGTAAGGGAACAGCCGCAGGCAACGGCCTAAACGAATCGTTTTCCTCTCAGGCCAACAACATCGATATCAACCTGCAGGGATGGGTCAATGCTGCTGTAAAAGGCACCCGTAAATGGCAGGGTAAATTGTTTAGTGGTAATACTTATGCTCAGGCTACAGCCTTTAACGATACCAATCCGGAAATGGAAACCTGGTTGATCACGCCCGAAATCACCACAGCTACTACCGGAACACTGTCGTTTGAAACAGCGAAGGCATTTTGGGTACATGACGGCTTGTCAGTCTGGGCCACCACCAATTACACGGGTGATCCTGCCACCACAACATGGGTAAAAGTCAATGCCAGGATCGCCGTAAAAGACGATGCCGACAATACATTTATCCCTTCCGGAAATATCGATATCAAACCATTGGGAGCAAAAGTACGGATCGGATTTAAATACGAAGGAAAGGGAGGAACAAACACATCCACATTCCGCATCGACAATGTAGTGGTCTTGTAGGGGTTGAAAATTTTCAACCCAAAAAAGATTTAACACCTACAAAACATTATCATGCAGGGGTGAAAAACGCCTTGTGATATCATGAATGTACAAACAAGGCGCTGCCCACCCTGATCATCGTAGCACCTTCTTCCATGGCTATGTCATAGTCGCCTGACATGCCCATGGATAAATGTCGAAATGCCACATCATCAGTAAAAAACCTGTCTTTCAATCTTGAAAAAATACTCGCGAGACTGGCAAATTCCTTGCGAACCTGATTCGCATTATCTGTAAATGTGGCCATGCCCATCACACCGGCAAATACAAGATGCGGCATCGGATGTGAACTGACATACTCGAGTATTTCCTTCGCTTCCGTTTCATTCAGTCCATATTTCGTTTCTTCATTCGCAATATGAAACTGAAGCAGAACACGAATCGTTCGATTGTGCCTGGCAGCCTCCTTTTCAATCGTCTGAAGCAGCGCAAGACTATCAACAGAATGAATTGTGTCAATGAAGGAAGCAATATATTTTACCTTATTGGATTGTAAATGACCGATGAGGTGCCACTGAATGTCTTTGGGCAAGGCCTCATACTTAGGCAACAATTCCTGCACTCTGTTTTCACCGAATATGCGCTGTCCCTTTAAGTATAGTGACATGATGTCATCAACATTGCGCATTTTTGAAACGGCAACCAATGTTACGTTTCTTTCTCTGGCAGCTTCTAAAACTGCTGTATACATAAGCCGTAATTAAAAAAGGCCATGAATCTCGGCGTCCACTTTTTCAATAATCAAACCCAGGTCCTCCGGATTGTTTTTAAAGTCAAGGTCGTCATTTTGAATAATCAACAACCTACCTGCAGTATAATTGTCAATCCATGCCTCATATTTGCCGTTCAAGCGTTTGAGGTAGTCCAGACTCATATTTCCCTCGTAATCCCGGCCACGCGTTTGTATGTGATGCACTAATTTGGGAATACTTGATTTCAGATAAATCAATAAATCCGGTGGCTCAATCTGAGACGCCATCAGTTTGAACAAACTAAAATAATTTTCAAAATCCCTGGATGTCATCAGATTCATGTCGTGCAGATTGGGCGCAAAGATATGTGCATCTTCATAGATGGTCCGGTCCTGAATGACGGTTTGTTGTCCTTGCCGGATCTTCATAATCTGCTCAAAGCGGCTGTTTAAGAAATAGATCTGTAAGTTGAATGACCAACGGTGCATGTCGTCGTAAAAGTCAGACAGATAGGGGTTCATTGTAGTATCTTCAAACTGCACATCCCAGTTGTAATGACGGGAAAGCAATTCAGACAAGGTAGTCTTGCCGGCTCCTATATTGCCGGCTATGGCAATGTGTTTTAATGTTCGCATACTTTTTAACTGAATTCCCACGGAACTCATCAGCAAAATTCAATGCCGATTGGTTCTATGAATGTTGGCAAGGGAAGACAAGTTCAAAAATACGGATTCCAAATGATTTTGAGTATTTTAACGGATAAAATTGGGTCATTGTCTATTTATTTAGTCCTGTTTTCTATTTTGAGCGTACATTTGCTTCAGACAATTCCCATGATATGGCACAGGAAACAATTATTACACTTGAAAATATCACAAAAACATATGAAATGGGTGATGAAATCATCCATGCTTTAAAATCTGTTTCCCTGTCCATCGATCAAAATGAATATGTAGCCCTGATGGGACCTTCCGGTTCCGGTAAATCCACGTTGATGAATATTCTGGGGTGCCTGG
>JAJTEZ010000098.1 GCA_021298335.1 Saprospiraceae bacterium
TTGGCCTTGGGAGCAATATTGGGGCCGACTGTCAGGCTCACTACGATGGAACTGTCATACGTTGTTTTGTCGCAATATTCTCCGGCCAGCTGTGCCAGTCTTCTGAAATATACTGTTCCTGAAGAATCTCTGGGCTCCGGAGTCAGGTTTTTGGCTGTTTCTCCGGCCATATTGGTCCAGGGTCCGGTAGCGGAATTGGATTTCTGCCACTGGTAGAGAACGGTGGCTTCATACCCTTCAGGGCCCGTCAGTGTCACTTTATTGCCTGTAAATGATTCGACCAGGCCGCCCACACAGGCCGTTCTGGAAGCCGGAGTGACAACTGAAGGCGTCATGGTTACACCTGCCGGCAGCACACCTTCGTCAAGCATTCCAACCATCCATCCAGGATTAGTGTCATTATTTCTGCTATCATTTAACCAGTCTGGCTGCTCTGTCCCGGTAGTCGTGACATCCTGGAGATCTACAAAATCATATACCTCCTGGAGATAATACAGCCTGCGATCAAATGCTTCCAGCTCAATTTTATTAGCACCATTCGTATATCCTAAATATGTTGCCCACAAACGTTCTTTGGCCCCTGCATTGTACTTGGTAACATAAAATCCCTGGCCTGCGTCAGCATTATAAATGGCCTGGTGGGCACACGGTGTGGTATTGTTAACGGAGCCTGGACCTATAGTACAACCTTCATATAAAGAAACCTTTTGTCCAAGATATATCTCATCAGTCAAGGTGTCTATAGCCAATGAAACGCTTTCATTACCTGACCACTCTTCCAGGTAACTTTCGTGGGCGACAATGGTAGAGTAGAGCAGCGAATCTCCATCTGACGAGTACTGTCGCAGATATCGCAATTCCACATCTTCTCGGTTTAAATCACAGGTGATATAATTTTCTGGCAGAGCAGGGTATAATGCATCCGGGGTCGTCGTATACACTTCTTGACCGCTCTTATTTTGAAAGGTTACCCAGGGATTTCCGTTACCGTCAATCGCCAGATCTATATAACGACCATCCCTTTCTTCTCCTTTTTCACCCACCCAGGTGGCCCAAATCTTATTGCCCATAGGTCCTATTTTCATCAGAATTATATCTGATTCAGAAGAACCCATAATCGATCCGGGATATACTGGATTATACGATCCGGAGGTACCTAGCCCTGTGAAATTATTTGACACCCCTGTAAGGGCATCTCCCTCGGTCTGTGCCACAAGAA
Organism: Saprospiraceae bacterium; assembly: GCA_021298335.1. Taxonomy (GTDB): domain Bacteria; phylum Bacteroidota; class Bacteroidia; order Chitinophagales; family Saprospiraceae; genus OLB9. The sequence goes on from JAJTEZ010000098.1 coordinate 1,220, forward strand.
AAAAATTCCCTTGCTTATCACACTTTAATGCATTAACGAGATAGTAAGCTTCGGATGGGGCGTCTGTGGTTACAAGAACTCCACTCCATTGGATGTTTCCGTTTATTCCGTTTAACTTGGATCCAAAAACTTTCTTTCCTTCATATGCACCATTATCCAATCCCCCAGCATTGGGATAATCGGTGTCTCTCCGGAATGTAACCAGCAAGACATTCCCTGAGGGGTCAGTGGCTATAGCTCCTGGAGCATCTGTACCATTATAACCATCATAGGGTGTGGTGCCCCCCAATATCCTGGCCCAGATTTTATTTTTAAGGTTAAGACTTAATTTCACAACGACACTAGCATATTCACCAGGATTGGGATGTCCATTTTCAGCCTCCAATTCTGAGGAATTTGTGTTACAAGCTAAAAATAAACCATCATTAGAGAGGGCCAGGCTTGGGAAATACTCGGCTGCAGTACCGCCATAATAAGTGGCAGCGACCAGGCGACCTTTATTGTTAAATTTAGCTATAAAGATATCATATCCCCATCCTTCTTGTATCCATTGCGGCTTACCGTTTTTTGGACATTCGCATATTTCACCTATATCTGACTTCTTGGATATTTCCCCCTGAAAAGCACCAGAGGTGACCTTCCAGTCGGGTTGCTTGGTACTGAATGCGAAGTACATATTCCCATCCTGATCGACCACTGAACTATTGATATTTTGGTTACTTTGATAATTGTCTTTAGTCTCGGTGTAATTTGGCAGGGTCAAATAATTATCGTAAGTGACTTCGGGTATTCCATAATCGTTTTGAAAATATGAGCCCCATACCAGCCTCGGTGTGGGGTCGATGACGAGTGTAGTTGCCTTATCGTATGCTCCTACGGCAAAGCCCACGGTACCGCTCTCGCACATCGCATAGCTCACTTCTACGGCCTGCTTTGTCTCTTCCTGCCAGGAGGCCGGGATGTTTTCCTCAATGGTTCCGTGGGTGATGTCCATACGGATCAGTCCCTCTTCCAGGCGGAGATCATCCGCGCCTTTATATTCCAATTGAATGAGTGAGGGGTCTGCGCCCGGATGTACAATAAAGTTGTACTCTACTGCTGTGCCGTCCTTACCACCCGCCACAAACTCGAGGTCGATGCCGTCGTAAATATTTTTGTAGACGATTCTGCCGTAATTGCGTACGCTGAGGTGCTGTTTTTGGTGAAAGATCTGAATCTCAATTTCGTCCTGATCCATGGCCAGGATCTGGGGGCTGGGATTGCCATTTTTAAAGGCGATATCCACCCGGTGGTATTTGTAGCCCGTGACGGTTCTTTTTTCGGCAGACGTTGCCACTTCGGCAGTATTGCTATCCTGTGCCGGATCGGTGTCGTAAACAGGCATCCACGCATCATAGCTGAAGCCGCTGGTACGCAGCTGTACATTCAGTCCCTGTGAGCGAAGCAGGTAGCGCACCTCGGGTACGGCCTGTCCATGCAAATCGGTGATCTGCCCGGCGTTTTCCATAAACAGGACCTTGTGGGCTGTCAGGTCAGGTCTGGCAGCTTGCTGTTGTGCCAAGGCCTGTCCTGGTATGCCCTGCGGTACGCCAGCGGAATGTGCGGCTTGTGCTCTCAGAGCAGACGATGCCCCACTGACAGGTACATGGGCCATCCCCGGCTGAAACAGAGAGGTAAAAATAACCACAAGTGACAAAACAGGAAAAAAGCATGAATACTTGATCACACTTTTATGATTTAAGTATTTAATAATCATATACAAATAATTTATAAAAAATTGTAATGTTTTAATCTACTGTAAAATTATACCGGGTCTCGCAAGTCCGGGTTATTGATTTATCCCAAAAAATGTATGATTTTATACCAAATCTATAAATAGACGCATACCAGACTGGTAGTCAGAGACCAAGTATACCCAACATGTCGTGCGTTCAGCCAGTTTGCATCCTCAATTTGTGCACATTCAACTATGCGGTTGAAGCAATAAGTGACCCGGGGAGGGTCAGCCGTAAAAATGCAAAAATACGGGAATTTGACCCATGACGCAATGATTTGCATCATACGGCAAAAAATTGGGGCAAACAGCAGACTGCCATTTGCCCCAACAAATTATTTATTTATTCTGCGTCGGACAGCAGTACTTCAGCAGATCTGAACAGCAGGGATTCCAGAAGCCGGCATCGTGCGTTTCGTCTGTCTGGTTGTCCGGGAAGCCATCTGACGGGTTGACCCCATTGTCGCCATTAGATCCCTCCCGTTTGGGCAGCTCCATCGTGTTGCCGATCGTAAAGGTGCGTTCCATGACCATGCGCACATTCATGCCCATTGCCACAGGATCACTGTCGTTTTCGCCACCCTGCCACTGGTTACCGCGGTTAGGCGCGGTAGGCACAAAGTTGGCTGGTGCCTCAAAAAACATCTTGTAGTCACCGGCAGCCAGGTTACAGAAATAGTATTCACCCTCATCAAAGCCACCATCAGGCCCAGTGAAGAGCATCTGCATTTCATTATCGTCCTCCGCGTCCATATCACCGTCAAGACCTGCCCAGATCAGGATGACCTTTACGCTGTCAAGACCTGGTTCGCCTTCATCCTGGAAGCCGTCATTATCCCAGTCCTGCCATACCAGATTACCCAGTTTGGCGAGTGGGAATTTATAATCTTCTATTTCCCCAAACGGAACATTTCCTGTCTGGCTTTCGCTCTCCAGGCCGCCGTCAGGGCTCAGACGGAAGCGGGCCATCGCCATGCCACTGGGGAAGGTGACACCCTGTGGTACGACAAAGGTCAGTTTCTCCCCGTCCAGACCACCGTCCGGTATAGAGACCCCCGCCCCACCAGCGCTAAAGTCACCGGTAGTAAGCTCTTCGTCACTTTCAAAGCTGCCATTGGAGTTGAAGTCGATCCAGCCCTGGAGCACAGCCGATTCACCCGTCATATTCATCACGTCTACCATGATGGCAGCTGTATTTCCGGCGGTAAGCATACCGAGAAGCATTACTCCGTCCTCATCATCGCCGTTGGGGTCCTCGGTACCAAAGGTGACATCACCGATATTGCCGTCGTCACCACCGCCCATAAGTCCGGCCATGTCGTCAGACAATCCATCCGTCTCAGAATCTACTGACGCACCCAGCTTCAGTGTCTCCTGGATCAGGTGACGCGGTGGATTATTGTCCCCGGATGTATTGTACGAATCCGGCAGGTCGCCATAATCAAAGCCGCTGACGCGGATCGCGTAATCTTCCACTTCCCCGTTGCAGGCCTCACCATCAAAGCTCATAACAGGTCCTGTCGGCTCTACCGGCAGCAACATATTCATCGGGTAGGAAATGGTCACACAGAAACTACCGGGTGTATCATCACCAAAGTACGTCGTCATCACATAGGTGTACTCAACCCCAGCCTCCAGCTCAGCCTCAAAATACGGATCACCATCTCCGGCATCTTCGTCATTGGCGACGATAAAATTATCACAGGCCGCAGACGGATTGAAAGGTGACTTGTACAGAATACCATAGGTATCTCCATTTGATCCATAGGCATCGAAAGAGTACGTCTCTGTTCGGGATGGGGTGAACGTGTACGTTCTGTAACGACAATTCGGCTCATCATCCTCTTCACACTCGTCCGGATAATCTCCATCTGGTCTGTTGAAGATTGGAGCGGATCCGTTGAGAGTGCCACAGAATTTCTCCCCGACCGTGTAGGCAATTTGGTAATAGCCCGTGGCTGAACTTCCGTAGGAAGTAAAGACGAGCACGTAGGTATTGCCGGCGGTCAGATCGGCACTTACCAGCGGATCGCTGTCTCCTCCATCTTCATCATTAGAATTGATATAATTACTGCAAGGCTGGGCGGGATTGAATGGTGTCGAATACAGCGACATCCATGTATCACCATCAGAGCCATTGGCATTAAAGAAGTATGTGCCGGTCACCGGAGCCGTAATCATCAATGTATCGTAATGATAATTGCCACTGCCTGCAATACATGGAAGACCTTCCTCGTCAGGCCTTGTGTATTGAGGATCGGTATCATCGAGACTTCCAGTCCGGACGTTGGTCAGTTCAATCGTATCAAAACAGGCACTGCTGATTCGCAGGCGCACGGGTACTTTTTCACCCACAGGTGCATCTTCCGGTACGTTGAAAACAAGGGTATCAAGCCCGCTGTAACCCGCAGGTACCACATTTGACTGCATTTCCTCATCATCATCGAAATCACCATCAAGATTCAGGTCTGCAAAGCCCACCAGCTTGGCATCCCAGTTGGGACGGGTATTGTTTACCTTGACAATGACCGGAGTCGATACACCCGGAGAGAAGGTAGGCAGGGTACTGATCGCGTCCTCATCATCTTCGCCATTGCCATCGTCTCCATTACCCATGATGCCCGACATGCCGTCCGGCTGGCCGTCGGTCTCCGGATCCACCTTGTCGCCCAGGAACACAAACGGCTGCTGGTACAACAGGTGTCGCGCCCCGTCATCATCAAGCAGCGTGCTGTAATCCGTCGGGTTGTCTCCAAAGTCAACGCAGCTCACTGCCAGGTTGTTGTTGACAAAGAAAGAGCCTGGCTCCAACTCCAGGGTAAGGTAATACGGGTTGCTGTCGCAGTTTTTGTCGTCCAGGTATTGTGTAGCTTCATCGTCATTGGGCGACCCCAGTACTCTAAGAACAGCCATACTGCCTGAATTCCAGGTATACAGGTTGGTTCCCTGTGATCCCTGACCAAAACCGGTGGAGTGTACCAGATTACCGTTCTGGTCCAGCACGTCGATGCCGAGTTCTTCAGGGTACTCACCACCATTAAGGTAGAACAGACTGTAGTTGGTACCCGGATCAAGTGGCACACAGACCTCACTGAGGTCACCGTCGGTAAAGGCGTCTCCACCCAGAGTGGCAATCACTGTACTTCCTTGCTTCACCTGCATGGTCGCTCCATTCCATCCATCTCCAAAATCATCCTTCAACAAAAAGGTATACTTTTTTGTGACAGAGAGAGTATCCTCCTGCGGGAAACACTGGATAACAGTATCAAATCCCGGTGGAGGTGTGAGTCGGATCTGGTAAGTACCGGCTTCGCCAATGAGAAAATGATAGTATCCTTCCGAGCCATCGCGCAGGATCGTCGCCGGAGATGGACCGGTGACAGTTATCTTACCTCCGGTGAGAATTTCGCCCGTCTGTTCGCAGTAAATATAGCCCTGGCGTGCAATGCCATTGGAGGTATCCACTTCATCAGGCAGGAGGTCGCCATCAGAATCCTGGAAGACCCCGGCATCAAACTGCGGCAAGCTAACAAGTCCCGTCACATTAAAGCAAACGGTAAAGCCAGTCAATGGGTCTACATCCGAATCCTGGCTGTCGACCCCGTTATTTCCGGCATTGGCCAACGTAAATTGATAGTCACTACCATTACCTACCATTGACAGATCGAATTTCAGAGCGTAATTGCCTGGGTTTGGTAATGGCATCATGTAGTTCCCATTGTCATCCGTTGTGACTGTAGAGTTGGGTACTGCCGCACCCGGTACACCGCCTGTACAGGTGTGCAGGGTCACCTTGGCACCAGCTACCCCATCTTCCTGCGGATCCAGTCGTCCGTCAAGGTCGGTATCTTTCCATACCCTGTCTCCCAGGATATTCTTAATATAGATACATAACATGGCTGTATCGCGCTCTTGTGTAGGATTATCATCATACATGATGTAATTGATGACCACGGCATCGGTATACATTTCGCCCGATGTAAACATGTAATTCCCCGACTCATCCAGCATAAATGTATAATCCGGTGTAGAAATCTGCATCGGTACTGTGCGCAGGGCGTCGCCTTCTGGGTCCATGTCATTATCGAGGACATTGCCCGACAACTTCGAACCGGCTCCTGTACATACCTGGTCGTTGGCGGCAAGGACACTATTGGCGCTGTTGGCGTCGATGACCTGCACAAACTGGCAGCCTTGTGTGACGCCTGCCGTAGGTGCCATGTTGTCGCTTACGCTGTACATGTAGGTATCAGGTCCTTTGTACCCGGTATTGGGTGTATAGGTGATATCCCCTGTTGTGCTGTTGACTGATACGGTTCCGTGCGCCGGCTGGACTGTGATCTGCACACTGCCCGGCACGACTGACTTACCGACAAATCCGCCAAAATCATTGGCCAGTGTGCGCAGCGTTACCGGTGTATTCTGGAACGTCAGCCCTACGTCAGTTCCGGCTACCGGAGGGGAGTAGGCAAGGGGGTCGAGGACCGTCACTGTAAATTTGACGTTTACTGTGGCGACGCCGTCATTGACTGGAACAATATAGTGGTAGACACCGGGTGTGGCCGACTGGAACATAAAGTCCCCGTTAGCGCTCACCATAGGCATTGTATTGCTGGGGTTGACCCCATCAGCTACTGGGGTCAGATAGGTAGTTCCCGGAGGAATGCGGTCATTGACGCGCAGACTGCCCGACACCTTCTCTCCCTTGGCTACCACTTTGAAATCAGGGAATGGCATGGTCGGGTAGATATACAGGTGGTAGTCTTCGACCTCACCATTGGTGCGGGAGCCGTTCGGACTTGGATTTTCGTCCCATCCGCCGGATATATCACCGGTATATCGTACCCTGATATACGTATTTCCAAAGGGCAGAATTCCACTCTGGTTGAAGTCTGACCACAGCATCTCAACCATTTGCGGTCCAATTTCACTTTCAGGAACCGTGGTCACCCGGCGCTCACCATCATCAAAGCAACCATTGCGGTTCAAGTCTACCCAGGCAGCCAGGTAGGCCACGTCGAATGTATCATTGCGCACATCAGAAAGA
>JAJTEZ010000099.1:0-15591 GCA_021298335.1 Saprospiraceae bacterium
TGCGATGGCATTGGCGACATCTTTCAGCAGAAAGGTTTTTCCGGTCTTTGGTTGTGCAACGATGAGACCCCTCTGACCTTTTCCGATGGGTGTAAACAGGTCAATCATCCGGTTTCCATAGTCCTTACCGGCTGGGTGGGTCGTCAGTTTGAACTTTTCATTCGGAAACAATGGAGTCAGGTAGTCGAATGGCACGCGCTCTTTCAGTTTCAGCGGATCCAGTCCGTTGATGTTGTGTACTTTCAGGAGAGCAAAGTATTTTTCACCCTCTTTCGGCGGTCGGATAGACCCATGCACAGTATCTCCGGTTTTCAGTCCAAAGAGTTTAATCTGAGAAGGCGACACATAAATATCATCCGGAGAGGAGAGATAATTATAATCTGAGGATCTTAAAAAGCCATATCCCTCAGGCATTAATTCCAGGATTCCTTCACTATCTATGACTCCATCCAGATCTGGGATAAACTTTGGCAATTCGGGCTTCACTTCCTGCACTGGTTGTGGTTGCGGAGCGGGTCTGCGCTCTTCTATTTGGCCACCAGTCTGAGGATTGCCTGCGGCTTGTGGGTTGTGTTGTCTGTTGCGATGCTCAAAACGCTGGTGTTGTTTCTGTTGACGCTCACCCTGCTCCTGGGGAGCAATTGGCTTGGGTTGTTCCTTTGGCTTTCCTTCAGAAGAATCTTCAGTGACCGGCTCTTGTTCCTTTGGCGCAAAGACCACTTTTTCAGGACCTCTGCGGAGCTTCACTCTTTCTCGCTTTCCCTGTTGTTGATTTTCGTCATCGGCTGTAGTTTCAGGCTGTTTCTCATCACCATTTTCTTCATCCATGACCTCAGCATGTTCTGCAATCATGATGGCTGAGCTTGGTTTTCTGCCGCGTTTCTTTTGTTCTATATCCTGGTTTTCCTGGACCGGATTCTCTTTTTTGACCATAATGGCCTGTTGATCCAAAATTTTATAAATGAGCTCCTGTTTGGTAAGCTTCTTTGTATTTTTCAAACCCAGCTTCTCTGCCAGTTCCTTCAAGTCAGGTACCAGCATGTCATTCAACTGCAAAATATCGTACATACAGTGGTTAATAAATGGTTAAGAATTTGAATTTTCAATTCAGTACGTTTGAGGGACTCTGTTCCAAAAAACCTGCAATGAAAACTTGATGATTGGAGACTGTCAGACAGACAGCATGTGAAAATGAAAGTGCGAAATTAAGTATATATTTTGAATTCCAAAACACTATCTTTGCAAAAAAAAATTTACCGGCAGTTTTTCGCCCCTCAGTCGAATTTTATTTTCATTATATGCTTGAAATCAATATCCTTCGCGAACAAAAAGATCGGGTCATCTCCGGTTTACGTAAAAAAAACGTCTCTGAGGACCAGTTGGCCCTTTTAGATGAGATTATCAGACTGGATGATCAGAGAAAATCCACACAAACAAAACTGGACAGCCAACTGGCAGAGGTGAAAAGAATTTCCGATGATATAGGCTCTCTGTTTAAATCTGGAAAGAAAGAAGAGGCGGAAAGTAAAAAAGCAGAAGTGACTGATCTGAAGGAAACCATCAGACAATTGGAAGACGTGCTGACACAGTCTATTGAGGAAATTGAGGAAAACCTCATTCAACTGCCAAATCTGCCCCATTCTTCGGTGCCCGAAGGGCGAAAACCAGAGGACAATGAAGTATTCAAAGACTGGACAGATCCTATGCCTTTACTTGGGGAAAATTCGCTACCGCATTGGGAACTGGCAGAAAAATATAACCTCATCAGTTTTAAAGACGGTGTAACGCTGACAGGATCAGGGTTTCCCGTATATAAAAATCAGGGGGCAAGGTTACAGCGAGCCCCTTATCAATTTTTTCCTGGATGAAGCTGTAGCTGCCGGATTCCAGGAGATTCAGCCGCCGCTTTTGGTCAATAAAGAAACAGCTCGCGCAACAGGACAGCTGCCGGATAAAGAAGGTCAGATGTACCACTGCGAAAAGGACGATTTTTACCTTATCCCAACAGCAGAAGTTCCTCTTACCAATTTGTACCGCGATACAATTCTGAAAAAAACAGATTTTCCGGTGAAATTGACAGGCTACACTCCTTGCTTCCGACGGGAGGCTGGTTCTTATGGTTCAGATGTAAAAGGACTCAACCGCCTGCACCAGTTTGACAAAATCGAAATTGTTACATTGGAACTACCGGAACGCTCTTACGATACTTTGATGCACATGGTTAGCCACGTTGAAAAAATTTTGGTGAAACTGGAACTCCCATACCGCATTTTGCGTTTATGTGGCGGTGATATGAGTTTTAATTCTGCCTTAACGTTTGACTTTGAAACATGGTCGGCCGCACAGGGACGGTGGCTGGAAGTGAGTTCGGTTTCAAATTTCGAAACCTTCCAGGCCAACAGAATGAAGCTCAGATATCGTGAAGACGACGGCAAAACAAGGCTGGCACACACGCTCAATGGTAGCGCGCTGGCGCTGGCCCGAATTGTAGCCACGCTTCTCGAAAATCACCAGACACCAGATGGGATTCGGATACCGGCTGCCCTGCAACCGTATACCGGTTTTCAGATGATTCAGATGATGAAGTAATTCAACAGTTTTGCATTAATTGAAATAACAATATAAAATCAATACAATATGGGCATAGGTTATTGGATAATTTTAGGTGTTTTTGCCATCATCGGATGGATTGTGAGCAACAGGTTGAAAGGAAAATTTCAGCACTACAGTCAGATGGGTACACGCAGCGGAAAAAGCGGTCGCGAAGTTGCGGAGGACATGCTCAGTTTCTATGGGATCCGGGACGTACAGGTTGTGATGGGACAGGGGTTTTTAACTGACCACTACAATCCGGCCAATAAAACTGTATCTCTTTCACCGGATGTATATGAAGGGCGCAGCATAGCTGCTGCAGCGGTGGCTGCACATGAATGCGGCCATGCGGTACAACATAACACTGCTTATTCATTTTTGCAGTTCCGTTCCATGATGGTGCCGGTCGTACAGATCAGTTCCACTATACAGCAATACATATTTATGGCTGCAATTTTCGGACTGGGCGCAGGCTTTGGGGGCAACACCCTCATGCTGGTAATGGTGATCACCTTTGGTGTAACTGCTTTGTTCAGTCTGGTTACTTTACCTGTAGAATTTGATGCATCCAACAGGGCATTGGCCTGGCTTGACAGGTCCGGTTATATGCGCGGACAGGAGCATGATGGTGCAAAAGACGCTCTTTGGTGGGCAGCCATGACATATGTGGTTTCGGCTCTGAGTGCATTGGTCACGTTTCTGTACTTTTTGCTGAGTTTCCTGGGTAGGAATGACGATTAAAACGACCAAAGTCACTATTTTTGCCGCCAAATTAAGCGCACAGAATGATTGAAGAAATTGAATTGCATATTGCTCAGACAGTCGAGCATTTTGATAAAGCCATAGAGCACCTGGTGTTTGAACTTAATAAAATCAGGGCTGGAAAGGCATCACCTGCCATTCTCAACGGATTGATGGTGGATTATTATGGCTCACCTACACCACTTACTCAGGTAGCAAACGTCACCACCCCGGATGCTCGGACTCTGAGCATTCAACCCTGGGAAAAAAAGATGCTCGCAGCCATTGAAAGAGCCATTTATGAGGCCAATCTTGGGATTACGCCAATGAATGACGGTGAAGTTGTGCGATTGATCATTCCGCAGATGAGTGAAGAACGAAGGGTCGCCATGGTCAAACAGTCCAAACAGGCAGGAGAAGAGTCCAGAGTTGCCATTCGCAGCCACAGACATAAAGTCATGGATTTTATCAAGAAAAAAGTGAAAGAAGGCTTCCCGGAAGACATGGGTAAGAGAAAAGAAGACGAAGTACAGAAAACCATTGACGCCTACATGGGTAAAATTGATAAGATACTGGAATCGAAAGAGAAAGATATTATGACAGTGTGAGAAATGATGCCCTCATTATGCACCTGTAAAATTTATATGAACAGCGATTGAGTGTGGATGGCCTGATGCAGCGTTTGTATCAGGCCATTTTTGTGAACCAAAACAAAGAATATTTAACAATGTGGAACGCGACTCTTCAATCTAAACTAGTCATTTTCTTCCTGACTTTCACTTGTACCGTCTGTCTCATTCCCATGTTTTTGACAAATGAAGTGACGTCCAATGCATCGCTCAACCTCGAATCAGCACCGGCATTTCCTTACCATGCAGCATCCGATACAACGGACCTGAAATTGTGGCTGATTCACCTTGGCAAGCCATTAGAAAATAGCGATCCAAAAAACAATCTGCAAAATACTTCCGTGCGCTGGATTGACCATGCCATGGGGCCGGATTCAGGTAAAAAATGCATTACCCGGCACGCTGATTGAAATGACACGCACACGGCATTGCAGCTATTTTTCCCGAATGTGGAAGTGGATTCTCTCCTGGCAGGATTCTTCACTCTTGAAGAAAAATCTGGCTGAGCTCGAAACCCTCGTTCGACAACGAGCAGATCAGCACATCTATTACGGCTTTATCATCAGCGAAACAGGGCTTTCTCCGGGCACATTTGCGGGATATAGGGCGACTGTCCACAAGAAAGATGTCTTTCGTTATTTTAGTCTGCAGATTCAAAATGTGTACAGCCTATGTCAGAAGCAGGGAATCCTATCTCCAGGCAGGGCTTGTCTGCTGAGATACGCAGAATCTGTGGATACTGACAGTTCGGAAGTATTTGCAGGCTTACCCATACCTGACTATCTTCAGTTGGCTGGTACACAGCGCGTGAAGTTACCGGCAGGCACCTTTGCTACCACGATTGCCGAAGGTGGTGAACCGCAAATCGAAAAGGCAAGACTGGCCATCCGAAAGTATCTTGCAGACAGAAATCTAACGTTGAAAATGCCGGTTGTTGAAGAATACATCCACGAAAGTGCTGCCAACTCAGACCCGTCCTTGTGGAAAACCAAAATTTACGCAGCATATAAGTAACTTTTTTCCAACTATGCGAGGATCAGATATGAAGTGGATTGAGGAGATGAATGCCCTGGGGCAAAAAAAAACGCCCTTCCTATTCGTCTTAGATTTCGAATTACAAAAACCATTTATTTGTAAGATATCTGAAATACAGGATAATATATTTTACGAATTCCCATCACATAAAAAAACAGCCCCTTTCCTGACACCCAAAACACAACTTCAATTCCAGGCAGAATCCATCAGTCCGCAGAGATTCGAACAAGCTTTTCGCGAAGTCGTACTTCAACAGTTACAAGGAAATTCATACCTGTTGAACCTGACCTTTCCTTCAACCGTCCATACCAACTATACCCTGTCTGAAATCTATGCCACAGCAAAAGCAAAATACAAACTCTATTTCCGGGATGAATGTATCGTCTTCTCGCCGGAAACTTTTATCACCATAGCAGGCAACACCATTCGCACCTATCCCATGAAAGGAACCATCAATGCTAACCTTCCAGAGGCACAGGATCGTATCCTTTCAGATGCGAAAGAAACAGCTGAACACAATACGATTGTTGACCTGATGCGCAATGACCTGAGTCGCGTGGCCACCCATGTCAGCATGACGAAATACAGGTTCATAGACCGGATTGAAAGCCGACAGGGAGCACTGCTACAGGTGAGTTCAGAAATCACCGGTACCCTGACTCCCCATTTTGCAAATCATCTTGGAGACGTGTTTGCCAGTTTACTGCCCGCTGGAAGCATCTCCGGAGCACCCAAAGAAAAAACATCTGCCATCATCCGGGAAGTTGAAAGTGGTCCAAGAGGCTATTACACAGGAATTTGCGGTATTTTTGATGGTAAAAATGTGGATTCAGCCGTCATGATCCGGTTTATAGAACAACAAAACGGAAACCTGCTGTATCGAAGCGGTGGAGGAATCACCGTATACAGCGATTTGGCATCTGAATATCGTGAACTGATTGACAAAGTCTATGTACCCATTGGTTGAATCGATTTGCATCCGGGATGGAATCCCTCAACACCTGAACTACCACCAGGAACGGGTAAACCGTACCTGCAATGCTTTATTTCAAGGAGAAACCCCACCCTTACTCCTAAATTCCATCAGTGTTCCGTCGCATCTGCTTCAAGGCTTGATCAAATGCCGGGTGATCTACGGGCCACACATTACCGAGATAACGTTTTCACCCTACCCACCAAAAAAGATACAAACGCTCAGAATTGTGCGAACAACTGGGGTTTCTTATCCATGGAAATATGTCGTTCGCCCCGAATTGGACAATCTTTTTGCCCAAAAGCAAGCAGCTGATGAAATCATCATCATCAACGACGGATTGATCACGGATGCGTATTATTACAATATTGCTGTGCTAATCAGAGACCAGTGGCTGACTCCCGCTACGCCACTGTTGACTGGCACTTGTCGTCAGCGACTATTGGATAAGGGATACCTTCAGGAAGCCACACTAACTGAATCAGATCTGCCAAATATCACATGCTGGCAGCTTATCAATGCAATGACTCCGGAGGAAACACTTACCTTTGACCCTTCGCAAATCATCGGATGCTGAAACGTAGTTCAATATTTTCAGGAATTTCGCATCTCCTGCTCAGGTGGGTAAAGTATCCTGGCGTCTTTCGCGTAGTTTCAGGAATATTGTACAAACTGCTCAGGTGGCGAAGAGGTTACAGGTCTTCAACCATTGAAAAAAATCTGGCAGACTGCCCGCAATTAGACCTTAGCCTACATCAGATCACAGAAGTAAAAGACCAATATTACAATGTCTTGCATCGATACCTGATGGAAATCATGTTGCTGGCCGCACAAAAAAACAGCCTCATTTCGGACTGGGTTGGAATGGACGGTGAGGATGTATGGAGAAAATGGTTTTCCAATCAAAAGAGCACCATTATTACCGGCAGCCATTATGGCAACTGGGAGATTGTCATCCCTCTCCTACCTGCATTGCTGAAGATGGATGTGATCGCCTTCTACAAACCCTTGAAGCAAAAAGCAATGGACGAATGGGCAAGGGAAATACGGGGCAGGTATGGTCTTGAACTCCAACCCATCGATCAAACCTTTCGTGTCATGTCTGCCCGCAGGCATCAAAATATCGCTTATGTCTTTATAGGTGACCAGTCGCCTGTCAACCTGAATGGGGCCTACTGGAATCTTTTCCTGGGAAGGCGTACGCCCTGGCTCACTGGAGCTGAGAAGCTGGCAAAAAAATTTGGCTATCCTGTCGTATATCTGCAACAGGTGCCTGTAGAAACAAAACAAAAATCCATCCAACCAAGGCTTCAAAGGGAAGAGGGGCACTCACCCTTGTATCGTATCACCTTCCACCTTATCACTGATACCCCTGCAACATTGCCTGATGGTCTGGTCACAGAACATTACACTCGCTTGCTGGAAGAAGAAATCCTTCGAGAGCCGAAATGGTGGTTATGGTCACACAGGCGCTGGAAACGGGCCGGTTCAGATCAAAGAGAAGAACTCGAATCAGGACGTTTTTCGGGACTCCATTGAAAGCCTTTGACCCGTAACGCTTCGTGATCTGTTTTTTCCATAGGCAGGACCTTGGATTGTGGCTTGTTGAAATTGCGAATTTCCTTCCCTTTATTGTCTTCAAGGTAAAATGTCATCGAACTGGCTTCGGTCGTATTGACTCCAATGTAGGCTTTTTCGTCATCACGCAGGTAATAGACCAATTGTGCGTTTCCCGACACATCCATTCTGGACAGTTTGCCCTCCAAAAATGCTGCCTCAATCTGGCGGCCTGTTATCTGGTCGTAAAACAAATCGTCTTCCGTGCTGACTACGGTGGCTTGTGAACGCACAATCACTTTGTCAATCTTTTGCTTTTTCATGCGCAAATCAATCGTGTCTCCAGCAATCTGGGTACTATCAGACCAGACTATGGGCATACCCCGGAGCAGAAATACTGAATCTCGCTGGTGAAACAACAGCGTATCACAAATCGCCTGCATATCGGACTTAAAAATTCGCACTTTCCCTTCTCCGGTAAAGAAATCTAAGGTATCCATGCGCACAGAATCCTTTCCTTCAGGCATGACATCTGCCAGGGGGCTTGAGTTTAACAAAAGAGAGTCAGTCCGGTTGAGAGTATCAGAAATGCCAGCAGTTTCAGCGAGTTCATTCTGCTGGGTGCGTTCGTTTCCGGTATTGACCTTCACAGCTACAATGCGGCGAAAAGCACGCAATGTATCGGCACGAAGAAACATGGTATCTGTATCCATTTCAGTGATAAACAAGGGCCTGCCAGCATCGTTGTGGGCTTTCATATACTTTGATTCGCCCCGATAGAGGACATGATCTGCTATGATTGCCGTTTTGGCGGAAGTATCCCTCCAAATGACTTTACCATCTGCTTTTCCAAATTTGCTGGATTTATTGTAATCTAGCGTATCGGCATCAATTAAAAAAGGGGGATCGCTCACCTGAGAGCGGCCAGATACGTGCATTTCTCCTGTCATTTTTTCATAAGTGACCTTATCACCTTTTACTGCATTGTCAGGAGACTGGTAAGAGGCCTGCCCTGCAAGGATATATATTTCTTTTCCTCTGTCGTAATAAATTGATTTCGCAAAAGCAGTGTCCTGCTTCGTAAAATAAGTGCTCAATGTGGTATCCGAATGCAGAATGATCAGATCTTTTTTTCCGTCATAATGGATGGTGTCTGCCCGTGCAATCGTGGCCCCTTCCTGAAAGGCAGCATTTTGGATAAAATCACCCTGTTTGTCATCCAGGTCAAACCAACCTTGCTCTGCATACAACCTGGAAGTATCTTTGTCAATTCTCACAGGAGCCAAAAACGTGGCAATCTGAGTGGTCGTTTGATAGGCGAGCGAATCAGTTGCCATGGTAAAATCCTCTCCAATGACCTGTACCTGTTTGTAAAACCAAGCTTTCTTTTCGTTGAGTGCATACTTTCCCCTACGACTAACCAGGGATGATGAGCCGTCCACAAGGCGAGTATCCCCGGGGGAGTAGCCAATTTTATTTTGTGCATCATATCGCAGAAAATTCGAATATAGTTTGCGCGTAGCACCATTTTGCAGAGTCAGGTTGCCATAGACATAGGCTACCAGTGAATCACCATTGTAATATACTGAATCGGCAAAAATACGAATGGTATCATTTTGCATCATTACTACATTGTGGTACATGCGCAGCTGAGAGCCTTGTAAAATTGCTGTATCACAATACATGAAGGTCCCTTCATGAAAAATCCTGACATTGCCGTTGAGGTATTGCGTAGCGGGTGCAGTAGTAGCGTCTATGACCTGATTTTCTTCACTGTGGATGGTAATGGCAGATCTGGCAGTTTGAGCATAAGCTGGATTGATTGACAAAAGACTCGCCAGCAGGAGAATCAGAGGCACGCCTGAAAAGTTGCGGCCTTGCAAATACCCGTGAAACTTCGATGTAAAAACCATAACGCAAAGATAGGGCATTCGGCAAGGAATTGGAATTTCCACACCTGAAATCAGCGAGTGACCTGATCGGCAAGCATTTCCCCCAGATGACTTCCGATGGCCACACCCATACCCCCCATACGTACCCCGGCAATGATATGGTCGTCTACCCACTCCACAATTGGGAATTTTGAAGGTCCTACCCCCAAAATCCCACTCCACGATAGCTCTATCTTTGTAGAGGCTCCCGGATAAATTTCATCCAGAATTTTCAGAAGATAGTTCCGGATTTGCTCTGTTTCCCCAAACTGGTCGGTCATTTCTCCTTCCGGATCAAGGTTTCTGCCTCCCCCGATCAGAATCCGTCCCGCCACTTCCCTGAAATAGACAAAGCCTTTATCCAGATGGTAGCCCGAAACTAGAGGATTTTGTGGCAAAGGCTGGGTAATCAACACTTGATTTCGTGCAGGAACTACCTCCAGTTCTGGCAATAAACGACGCGAAAATCCATTGGTACAAACGATCAGTTTGTTGTAGCCGATCTGTAACTGATTTGCACAGAGCAGGCTGCGATTTGCCTGGTCAATCTCATCCACCTGGATTCCATATTCAATACGAACTCCAGAGGAGACAGCGAGTTTTTGCAGGGCGTGCATCATTTTCAAAGGATGTAAAGTACCCTCAAAATTTTGAAAGATGGCCTGTGCACCGAAAGAAGGCAATGAGGTATTTTTTACCACGTTATAGCAATTGTCCAAACCCAGTGCGGATTTAATCAACTGATTACAAAAAGGGGTTGCCCCCTGGCATTGCTCCGAAGATTCCTTATCCTTCATCCGAAAAACCTCCATTCCGCCGCAGCTTCGATAATCGATGGTGGCATCACCCAGTCTTTGACGCAAGGTCTTTAACCCTTGGTATCGCATCGAAACTACCTCCATACAGGCTTCTTCCCCCATAACCCGGATATCCTCCAACAATTCGGAGACAGATCCAAAACAGGCAAAGCCTGCATTGCGAGTGCTGGCGCCAAATGGATGGGTACCACGCTCCAGGACGAGAATATTGCAGTGAGGTGCCCGTTTCTTGATGGAGATTGCAGTGCTTAAACCCACGATACCGGATCCGAGGATGGTAATGTCAGCTGGCTTTTCCAGAAAATCCTTTTCCCAAAAACTATACTGCATGCTTGCTTGTTAAGTTAGATAATTTTGAAAGGTACATTTTTCTACGCATGATACAAAGAATTCAATCTGTTTATCTGATCCTTTGCGCGCTGGGCTTTGGCGGTCTTTTTCTTGCAGATCTGGCTGTGATGGATACCCCTGCTGAGGGCATCTGGTCAGATGCACGTTTTACGGTAATGGACAATGCTTCGTTATGGATCATTTCAGGAATTGGTGTGATACTGTCTATTCTCACTGTTTTCTTGTACACAAAAAGGGCAATGCAATCCCGACTTTGTACCCTGATCGGAATTTTCTCCCTTTGCGTCCTGGGTCTCGGCTGGTACGAGTTGCAACAATCTGTTGTGGAGACGTACACTTTTAGCTTTGGCTGGGTCTTCCCCCTATTTGCTCTTTTCTTCAGTATTATGGCGGGCGTATTTATCCGAAAGGATGAAGAAACTGTCCGATCAATGGATAGGCTTCGTTAATTCCCTGTCATCTAATACGGTTGTACCTTTTTGCGGGTAAAAAAGAGATACACAGGAATTCCTGCGAGTAAAATGCACACTCCCACCCAGGACTCCGGCTGGAAAGACAGCAGGGTATACACTACAAAAGACACACAAATCAGTAGGTAAATGACAGGAGGCCAGGGAAACATGGCCATCCGATACCCATCATTGGCCTGATTTCGGCGGCGAAACAGAAACACGGAGGCACAAGCCAGTGACATAAATACGATATCCATAAACGTGACGAATGCGATCATACGGACAAAAGAGCCCCATAAAAAAATCAGGATGGTAGCCCAGAAAGCCTGTAAAAACATGGCATTAACCGGAGTGTGATACCGTGGTGACAATTTGGCCAAAAATCTAAAAAACATACCATCATTCGCCATTGCAAAATAAATTCGCGGTGCCGTCATCGTGTAAATACCAATGGTACCAAATATAGAAATGGCAATTGCCACGGACACCAGCTGCCCTCCCCCTGAAATCACAGATTGCATAGCATCACCTGCAACACGCTGGCTTGCAGCCATCTGACCTGCCGGCAACAAGATCATATAGGCAAGAATCACTGCCAGATATATGCTTGTGATGATGATCGTGCCCCACAACATTGCCCGTGGAACAGTGCGCCGGGCATCTTTCGCCTCTCCTGCAAGATAGGTTGCATGGTGCCAGCCTCCCATAGACCAAAACACACCGATAAAGGCCAGCAGCATTCCTCCCGCCAGATCACCCGGAATCTCCTTCAATGGATCCAACTGTATAGGATGTGCTAATTCAGGAAGGTACCAGAGACCCACGAAAACCATTAGCACCATAGCAAAAAGCTTCAGTCCGGTAAAGGTCACCGCAAAGCGCTGACTGATGTGCACCCCCCTTGCATTGACCAATGTAAGAAACCAGATGACGGCGATAGCTGTCGCGATCTTTTGCCATTGATTCAAGGGGAAAAAGAAGGTTAAATAGTCTGCCAATGCCATGCCCAATGCAGCCAAAGCACCGGTATTGATAATCAGGAGAATCACCCAGCCGTACAAAAAACCCGCCAAATTGCCATAGGCTTCTCTAATATATACATACACCCCTCCTTCTCGGGGAAAGGCAGAACCCAGTTCGGAAAACGTAAGCGCACCAAAAAAAGCGACAACTCCCCCCAGTAGCCAGGCCAGAAGTGCGTAACCATGGTGAGGTAGGTGCACCGTGTTATTCTTTAGAGGAATCATTTGTGACTCAGTTCAAATACACAAGATTTCCTTCCTCCAATACATGTTCAGACAAAAACTTACTTCACTATTCCGACCCGGTTTCCATTCCGCAAAGTGGGCTTCTCTTTGCCTTGGTTTTCTGCTATTCTGGTTTCATGCAGATGGAGTGGCTGTGCAGAATGTCAATGGTCCCTCCTCCCAGAATGAAAAGGTTGTCATTCCCTTTCAGTATGTCAACGGATTTATAGTTGTGCAGCTTACTTTTCAGAATTTACTGCCGCTGCGGTTTATCCTGGACACCGGAGCTGAAAATTCCATTTTGTTCAAGAAAGAGTATGCAGATCTCCTTGGACTTAACTATGTCAAAACAATTCGTCTCATGGGTTCAGATCTCAGCCGGGAAATGAAGGCACTTGTATCTAATGGCGTCTCTTTGCAGCTTCAGGGCCTGCCTCCAAGCCGCCAGAACCTGATTGTGCTGGAAGAAGATTTTGTGTTGGTGGAAGAAATTGTCGGAGTGCCCGTAGATGGATTAATTGGTTGTTCCTTTTTTGGGGGAAAGCCTCTGAAAATCGATTATAAAAAACAGGAATTGACAATATTTACTCCTAAAGCATTTCAGAAGGAAAGGCTCAAGGGATTTCAGGTTCTGCCTCTAGAAGTGATCCAAAGAAAGCCATACTTACAGGCAGAGGTACGTACACAACAGCAAAACAGCACTTCAGTCCGGCTTTTGCTGGATACAGGAGCAGCCCTTTCCTGCCTGATTCACAGCAATACTGATTCGCTGCTTCGCCCCACCGGCAAATTACTTCCGGGCAACCTGGGAAAAGGTCTGGGAGGTGACATTGAAGGGTATACCGGAATGCTTTGGGAATTAAAAATGGGAGACCTGGTGTATCAAAATCTGATTGCCAGCTTTCAAAATCTCGACTCAGCAGCCATCAGATCTGACCGGCTTACCAGAAACGGGCTATTGGGCAATCTCTTGATGGAACGGTTTACGCTCATTTTTGACTGGAATGGTGGTAGGTTGTTCATGCGGCCGGAAAAAAAATACAACCGCCCATTCGAGTTTGATAAAAGTGGTCTGACCATTTTTGCGTTCGGTCCAAAGCTCAATCGATTTTCAGTAAGACACATATTGCCGGGATCGCCGGCAGAAATTGCAGGGTTGCAGGCTGGTGATGAAATCATCAAGGTAGGACGATGGCCGGTCTTTTGGACTACGTTGGCACGATTAAATAAAAAACTGGCATCGAAAGAGGGAAAAAAGATTTCATTGACATGGCTACGAAATGGTGAGGAAATGACATCCGCTTTGATCCTCAGGAACTTATTTGATACCCCACAAATATTGCCGAGAACGTTAAAAAAGTAGGGGCATGAAAATTACCGCATCTGAAGTTTTGCCTGAATTTTGTGAAGTATGTCAGACAAATTCTTTTTTCCTTCAGCTGTCATTTCAGTCAGCGGCAGCCGCACCTCCCCACCACAAAGATTAAGACATTCCATCGCTGCTTTGATGCCTACCGGATTGCCTTCAGCGTACAACCATTGATGCAATGGGTACGTCAAAGCATTCAAGGTGCGGGCAGCATATAGATCACCGTCGAGAGCAGTGGCGACCATTTGGCTGAATGCATGTGGCAGTGCATTCGCCATGACAGAAATTACTCCGTCGCCTCCCATAGCAACCAATGGAAATGCCAGTTCGTCGTCGCCGGAAAGGACCAGAAAATGATCAGGTGCGTGATGCAGAATATGTGAGGCCTGGACCAGGTCTCCGGAAGCTTCTTTGATACCAAGAATGGATGCCCCCAGGTTTGCCAAACGGATGGTGGTTTGCCACTCCATATTGGATCTTGTACGCCCGGGCACATTGTAAAGCATGACTGGTACCGGACTGGCTTCAGCGATGGCTGCATAATGGCGGAAAATACCTTCCTGGGATGGTTTTACATAAGCAGGGCTGGCAGAAAGGATGGCTGAGATGCCGGTAAAGTCGAAGGACCTAACTTTGTCTACCAGTTCGCGGGTGTCATTCCCTCCAAAATTGCCAGCCATTACAGGAATCCTGTTGCCTACATGCTGAAGGGTAAAATCCAGAATAGCTCGTTCTTCTTCCTGGCTGAGCGTTGCCGCCTCACCTGTTGATCCCAGGGAAACAATATAGTTTACGCCGCCGTCGATGAGGTGATCGAGGATACGTCCTAATGCTGTATAATCCACCTGACCTTGATCAAATGGAGTGACAACTGCGACTCCTGTTCCAATAAATCGCTGATCCTTCATGCTGTTATGATTTATGAGCTGCTATATCCAGACTTTTTAACACTTGTGAGACGACGTGTGTAAACGTGGGGGTTGAACCTACATCTGCGAGTAGGTGACAATAGTGGTCCAGATTGCCGATGTCAGGTCCGATTATAAATTCTGCATGGCTGCTGGCGGTAATATATTCCAGGGGAGGAAATAGCTGCGTACAAAATACTAGTAGGATGTCTGCATTCAGGCTGACAAAATGTGAGATTTCTTCTGAATGGGGAACGCCTGCCCAGTTGACTTCTTTTCGGCTGAATGTGGCAAATCGTTCGTCTTGTACCGATTCCTTTTGATGTGCATAAGCGAGGCAACGAATTTCTTTGGAAGCTGATGACTGGACTTTCTTTACAAAGCCGGCAATCATGTCCCTGTTTTCAGTTGTCGTTCCATCAAACAATATGAGAATTGATTTTCCTGGATTCGTGGTGTGTTTTGGCTGTCTTTTGCTTTTGAAAGGCAGGGATTTCCGGAAGTACCATTGTGCAAAAAATCGCAGCATGAGAAGCATTTTTTAATCAGCCAGGCCATACCGGCCCATGTTGCTGTACTTTTCAATTCTTTTGGAAATCCGTTCGTCAGCGTCCATGGACAGCAGTGGAGCCAGTTCAGACTTGATGTGTGCTTTCAGTGTTTTGGCCATTCTTTCGGCATCTGTATGCGCTCCTCCGAGTGGCTCTTTCACAATGTCGTCGATGAGGCCAAACTCAAGCATATGATCAGGTGTCAGTTTGAGTGCTTCAGCTGCTGTCTCCTTCATATCCCAGCTACGCCAGAGGATGGAAGAGCAGGATTCCGGAGAAATTACAGTATACCAGGTATTTTCAAGCATAAATACTCTATCGCCCAGCCCGATTCCAAGTGCTCCTCCTGAAGCCCCTTCTCCGATGATGTAGCACAGGATGGGTACTCGAAGCTGAGCCATTTCAAAGAGGTTGCGGGCGATGGCTTCTGCCTGACC
>JAJTEZ010000099.1:15644-19439 GCA_021298335.1 Saprospiraceae bacterium
CCTCCAGTCCGGGATAGGCGCCGGGAGTATCTATGAGGCTGATGACGGGAATCTGGAATCGCTCGGCCATTTTCATCAGACGCAGCGCCTTACGGTAGCCGTCTGGATTGGCCATTCCAAAATTGCGATACTGCCGCATTTTTGTATTGATTCCCTTTTGGTGACCGATGATCATGACGGTTTGCTGATCTAGTTTAGCGAGACCGCCGACGATGGCTTTGTCATCTTTGCAATACCTGTCGCCGTGAAGTTCCGTAAACCGTTTACACATCTGGTCGATATAGTATAATGTATAAGGTCTTTCGGGGTGCCTTGACAATTGCACTCGTTGCCAGCCTGTGAGGTTGGCATAGATGTCTTTTTTGGCTGTCTGTATCTTTTTCTCGAGCTCTTTAATGGATTCAGTGACATCTATGACACCTTCATTACTGACTTCCCTGAGTTTTTCGAGTTGCTCATACAGGCTTTCCAGAGGTTTTTCAAAATCGAGGAATACCATAATGGTCTATTTACATTCGTACGGTTGGAAAGGCAAAGTTACGTTAAGAAGTGGAAGGAAGGAGACTGAGGGGAAATTTTTAAATATATTTTTTTTTCAAAAGTCTTTTGCCTTTTCAAAAGTATCCATATCTTTGCATCGCTTTAAAGAAAAGCATTTTTTGGATTGGTAGTTCAGTTGGTTAGAATACATGCCTGTCACGCATGGGGTCGCGGGTTCGAGTCCCGTCCAGTCCGCCAGAAACCCTGATAATTCATTGATTATCAGGGTTTTTTGTTTTAGCTTAGTCCCCTTTCTTGTTTTTTCCTATTCCTTTCCAATTGGAACTATTGTCTAAACTATGTAATAGTGCATCTTTTGTAATTCATGACTTTATGTATCATTTGTTTGAATCCTGGATGGCACGGATGACACGTACTTTGGGCCTCAGTTCACTATACCAAGGGGCTAATCATTAGTGATTATTTTCAATTCTGCATTGCATGGATCTTGACTTTCCAAGTATGAGAATTTATTTTTTCTTCATTTTCCTCAAAAACTGAAATAATATTTCATACTTTAGCATCCCATCAAAAGAAGATGGATGTATCATTGGGTCGAACAAGTTTTATGAAGAAAGAAATTCCTATCCGTAAAAATTTCAATCAATCCCTTCAACCTCAATTCCTCAGATCAGGTGGCAAAATACTCAAAGTCTGCTGCTTTGGTAAGGAAATGCAGAAATCATAGGAATAGGAATTGAATTTCAGTAATACATAATTCATAAAATAAATATATTTATAGCTAATTACCATAAATATATAAATAATACATTTTTATATATTTTTAAGTTTTATGACTTCACTTCAAATTGAAATTATAATATTACAGCTTCGGCACAAATTATACTTTCTGATTTTTGGGTTGATTTTTGCTATTCATCCAGTGTGTGATGCCCAGGTTCAGAAGGTAACTTCCCTTCTTTCCAGTCAAACTCCGAAAGCCTGCACTTGTACACTCTCACAAGGTAATTTCTCCACATCCATCGATTTTGTCACCGGTAGCCAGAATCCAGTTGCCTTTTACAATTACATTGGTTCCTCAGCAACCACGGGCCTGGAAATGTCAAATACGGCCTTATTTTTCCTGTACGAGGGTGGAAATAGTTCAGCACTGATTACAATCCTGGATATCGTCAATGATGGTTCCGGTGGAGGGGCAAACATCGAATACACCTGCCTGCCTAGTAGCGCATTTGTTGCCCTGGCTGACGATGGTGGTGAACTGAACGGCGGACCACCAAACATTACAGGAAATTTTAGCTGGTCGCCTTGTTGTACAGATGGAGGTGTCATCGAAGGAGTAGGATGTGGCGACAGCTTTATCATCAATCCGTCATTTTCCAGTGGCATCAATTCCATAGCCTTCGTTTCAGGAACACAGTCGGCTCCTATATACCTGACTTTACCGGATATGAGCTGCCCAATTATTATCAATTGCGGAGGAACAACCTGTTGTGATGAAGCCTTCGAATTCAATGCCACGGTACAAAATGCATCCTGCTCATACAGTACAAATGGATCGATACAGTTAAATACTACCTGCGCCGCAACACCTACTTTCAGCTGGTCAAACGGAGAAACAACAAAAAACATTACCGGGCTGACACCTGGCTCATACACTGTCACCATCACCGATGCCGGCGGTTGCACTGCCGAAGGGACTTATACTGTAGGTACCACAAGCCAGGTCCCGGATCCTTCAGTCACAGGAGCAACAATCTTTTGCGAAGGAGAAAGTGTAAACCTTGGAGTCAATGGCTCTTTCAACTCATACTCTTGGTCCAATGGAGATTTTGGCCCGACAATCACCGTTTCACAGCCTGGTGATTATACTGTCACTGTATCCAATACGGCAGGATGCACAGGAACTGCTACAACTACCCTCCTGATGAATCCAGCTCCCGAAGTACAAATCAGTGGAAACCTGGAACTGTGCAATAATGAGACTGTCACCCTGGATGCCGGACCAGGTTTTTTACAATATATCTGGTCAAATAATGTGTATTCGCAAACAAGCACTATCGCTGCGCCGGGAACATATACAGTAACGGTGTTCAACAACAATGGCTGTATTGGAACGGATGAGGTGATAGTTGTTGCTAAACCTTCTCCACAACCCATCATCAATGGACCAACATCTCTTTGCTCAGGCACTCTTGTAACTCTCGATGCCGGCGATAATTTTTTGACCTATAACTGGTCTAATTCATTAAGTGGACAGTCAGTCAGCGTGAATAGTGGTGGCTTGTACACTGTGACCGTCACCAATGAGGCAGGATGCAGTGGCACTGACGAACATGTTGTGGTACTGAACACGTCAGATACACTCCGCATCCGACAGACCAGCTGCAATCCGGCCGATACAGGAGTGTTTTACATTCCATATGTAAATTCGAGCGGTTGCCCAAGTTTAAAAATTCAAACAATCGATTACGCACAAAGCGATTCAATCGTAAAAATTAGCAGCTCCTGCATGCCTCAGGATACAGGTGTCTTTGTTCGCAGATTCAAAAACAGGTTTGGCTGCGATAGTATTGATATCCGGATCGTCGAATTTTCCCTTTCGGATTTCACGACTTTTGAAAGTCGCAGTTGTAATCCAAAGGATACAGGACGGGTACAACAGGTTTTCAAAAATCTCTTTGGCTGCGACAGCATCGTGGTCAAAATCACACGCCTGCTGACATCAGATTCCATCACACGGTATGAAAAAAGTTGCAATCCCTTGAATGTAGGTACGAAATCATTCAAATACATCAATCGTTACGGATGTGACAGTCTGGTAACGATACAAACGTCCTTCGCCCTCTCAGATACAACGATTTTACAAAAATTTAGCTGTGATGCCACCCAGTCCGGAACTTCAGAAAGTTACTTTTTCAACAGTGAAGGTTGCGATAGTGTAGTAATTCAGCAAACTTTCTGGCAAAAACCTGATACTACCATTATCAATAGACAGACATGCCTTCCTTCAGACACTGGTAAAATCACTCTCGCTCTTCAAGACACCTTCGGATGTGACAGTTTTGTCATCACAAGCACGACTTTATTGGCACCAGTTCAATGCCTGCTAAACATAGAGGTGAAGGCAGACACCATACCCTGCACATCTTCGACAGGCGCGATTCGCCTGGCAATCCCCGGAGGTACACCTCCTTTTAACTATTCATGGCGCTCTGCTGATGGTCAAAGCGGGTCGACAACAATCAGTCAAGGGTTAAACACCACTGTCATTACAGCGTTACCACCGGGATT
>JAJTEZ010000100.1 GCA_021298335.1 Saprospiraceae bacterium
AGTATGGTTTGAACTTCCTGTAAAAGTAGGCATTTCTTTTTTTGTACTGCCGCTTTGCCACCAGATTTCGCCGGAGAGAAATGTATGGCTTGATCCGACAGCCTTATAGCCTTTAAAAAATAAAAAAGGCAGCCGTAGCTGCCTTTTTTATTTAGGGAAATACACCCAGCGTCATATAATCGTTGGCCACCTTGTTGAGTGCGGTGATAAAGGCCGCATCTCTGAGGTTGTCTACATTTTTATAACCGTGATACACCTCCATGATCTGATGGAAGGAGCTGATCATCGTTTCTTCCAGTCCTGAGCGCACCAAATCTACCTCATCTGCGGCACGTGTGATAAACTGCTTTTCCTTTTCGTTGATTGTCTTACCTGTAAGATTTTCAACAGTATTGATGATATTCTCATAGGTATTGTGGTTAAACCTTTTTTCCATACGGCCAAAACGCATGTGAGACAGATTTTTCAACCATTCAAAATACGAAACTGTCACACCCCCTGCATTGAGATACATGTCTGGCACAATTACGCCACCATTTTTGATGATGATGTCGGCTGCTTCAGCGGTAATCGGACCATTGGCTGCTTCACCAATGACTTTTGCCTTCACCCTGTGTGCATTTTCCTCTGTGATGACAGATTCAAGAGCTGCAGGTACCAGAATATCGCAATCGATAGCTACCCAGTCACCTCTGTCCGGAAGTGTCACCGTACCTGGCAGTCCAAGGATGGTGCCATGCTCTTTACGGTATTCAAGGGCTGCTTCCATATCGATGCCATTCTCAGAATAAATGGTTCCTTCGATTTCAGAAAGACCGACAATTTTTACATCTCCTTCGTTTTGTGAAATCAATCCGGTATATGAGCCCACATTACCCATGCCCTGGATGACCATGGTTTTACCTGCCATTCCCCTGGAAAAGCCCAGCTTGGCCAGCAGTTTTTCATCGTGAAATACTTCCCGTAACCCGTAATACACTCCTCTTCCTGTTGCTTCAGTACGCCCATTAATTCCATTCTGGCGCACAGGTTTTCCTGTCACACATCCTGCAGCATCGATTTCTCCACCTTTAAAAGTCTGGTAAGTATCCAGAATCCATGCCATTTCACGCTCACCGGTACCATAATCAGGAGCTGGCACATCAATGCTCGGGCCGATAAAATTCTTACGGATCAATTCGACGGTATATCTGCGTGTAATACGCTCAAGTTCTTCAGGTGTGTAGGAACGGGGACTGATTTTCACACCTCCTTTGGCTCCTCCAAACGGCACATCTACGATTGCGCATTTGTAGGTCATCAAAGCCGCCAGGGCCATGACCTCCTCCTGATCTACAAGGTGGCTGAAACGGATACCTCCTTTTGTAGGAAGGCGGTGGTGTGAATGCTGGACACGATACGCTTCAATGACCTGATAGGTATCCCCGATTCTGACAGGAAAATTCATTTGATACACTGCATTACAAACTTTGATTTGCTGAAGCAAACCCGGGTGAATGTCAGTGTGCGCTGCAGCTCTATCAAAATTGCGCTGTACGCTTTCATAAAACTTGGCTTGTTTACTGCTCATTTTTAATCTGATTTTCTAATTTGGTTAGTTTATAATCCAATCGGTAGAGAAAAAATGCAATACCGATAAAAACAATAGCGATCACTGCAACAACAGAATAAATTTTGCCGGTACTGCGCAAAAAGTCTGTCTGCTGTGCCATAAGGGAAGGACAAATTGCCAGAAAAGCTCCTGTGAGCGATGCAAATTTCCTGAATTTCGAATGATATTTCACGTGGCTAGTTGGTTTATTTTACGAATGATAAAACATTTTTTCCCGAATCTTTTCATATCTGATGAGTAGGGTCGCCATCCAGTTGCCCAGAAGTGTCAGTGCAAGGATGGAGGGGTAAAAAAACAAGCGCAACGTGTTGTCGAGGTCTTCTCCTCCCAGTGCCGGATTTCCTCCATTGCCGGGATGCAGGCTATCTGTCAGACGGGGAATGACAAAAACGAGAGGAATCAGAGCAATAAAGGCAAAAATACTATATCCTGCAGACACTCTGGCGCGTTTATCTTCATCTGCGATCGTATTTCGAAGGATGAGGTATGCGAGATAAATCAGCATGGCGACAGCAGTCATATTGAGCTTGACATCAGTGGTCCAGAAGGTATTCCAGGTAAATTTGGCCCAGACAGATCCGGTAGCGATACCCAACAATCCAAAAAGAATGGCCACTTTATGATAGGCGGCAGATTGAATATCCTGCTGAGGCAAGCCCTGCCTAAGATACATCACGGCATGCCACAGTCCGGCAAGCAATAAAAGAAACATGGCAAACCATAGGGCAATATGAAAAAAGGTATTTCGGATCGTTTCATGCAATATATTTCTATAAGGAAACCGGATTTGACCCATGGCATGCAGAGGCTCATCAATGGAAGAATCCCAACCTTCCCCTGTAGACAAGCTGTCGTTTATAGCGAGAAAAATAGCATTGGGCTGGATGCTATATCCATCCACTTCATTGTCAAGAATCAAGGTAAGTGGTTGTACTCCAGTGTACGAAGCCATGCTGGAAGGAATGGCAAACGTCGCTTTGCACATCGTTTCACCGGTAGCCTGAATCTGAAATGCCTGAATAAAATGCGACGAATCGAGCTTGAGCCATGTCCGTAAATCTCCACCTGATAAAAAGTGCGTATTGTATCCCGTCACTTCCAACTTTACTGTATCACCATTGACGGCGTTACCAGGCTGTATGGACAAAATTCCGGGCTTCAAGGGGATCATCATTCCTCCCACAATGACATACAAAAACAAGACAACACCGAGACCCTTCCACCACATTCCTTTAATGTTTATTCGTTCAGACATCGCAATTACAAATTAAGACCTCCAAACATAGGGAAACAAAAGAAACGTACTCCCCAGGAGTATGCTGTTGATTCCGGCAAGCAATACCACATCATCATAAACAGCAGTGTCAGCCAGTAAGCCCGTGCTGACAGTAGTGACCTTAATCAACAATAGCAACACCGGTAAAGTGAGAGGCAATGAAAGTACGGACATCAATATGGAAGAAGCCCGTTCAGAAGCTGCCATTACTGAGACAAATGTAAAAATCACAGATAAGCCAAGCAAACCCATGCCGGAACCTACACTAAACAGCGTGATATCCCGCACCGGAAAACCGCTGAAAATTGCCAGACACAGTACGGTAAATAAAAAAACAATTATCAAAAAGAGCAGGTTGTAAAGCAATTTGGCTACCAGCAAAGAAGTAGCATCAAACAGGCTATAGTAATACATCCAGGTTTCCTGCTTTTCCTGAAGGAAAGACTTTACAACTGCCTGAAGACCCGTAAACAGCATGATGATCCAAAGAAGTAGAACCCACTCTCTGGGACTGATATTGTTGAATGTTTTATACAACAAAAAAACGACGGTAGCGGAAAATAAAAATACTCCACCTACAGCAAACTTTTGTCTGAATTCGATAGCCAGCTCTTTTTGCAGAATGGATTGAATGTTTGTAAACTGCATGGGTGACTTTAGGCCGTAAAGTTAGGCATTTCTTTTGCGCAAACAGTGATTCTTTCAAGAAAATATCGCACTATGCACGGAGTAGTTCTGCGAAATTCCCACAATACTCACTGAAACTCTGAAATCCTCGCCGATAAATTTTCCTGTTGAATTTTATTTTCCTGTAAATGTCCCGTTTTTTGATTCTAAAAAAGCCTATATTTGAACAAAAGATCACATGAATTGTTTCTTGATTCGAAATATTATATTTTATTTATTATTTATTACGGTATTTTATTCTTGCAAATCAGGCTCAAATGAAGTTCCGGATCTCAAACGAGACAGAGAGCTGCTGGGTCAGTATTTTTCGGCAGCCACCACCGGGATGATCTCTGCAGGTTCCTCGCTGACGTATATTTTGCATGAACCGTTGGAAGTAATTCCTTCAGAAGAGGCCCTCAAAGAATTCATCACATTGCAGCCGAAATTAAACTACCGGGTTTCGATACACAGCGGCATGGTCATCACAGTCACCCCGGAGGAACTGATGCTACCGGATCAGACCTATGAAGTGAATCTCAATTTGAAAGTACTGGACAAAAGCCGTTATTCCAAAGGTTTAGGCTACCAGCTCAAAACCAAAAAACAGGGCCTTGCCATTCAGCAAACGGGTATGCAGCTGAAGGAAGCTTCTGTCTGGGAGGTTCAATACAGGCTCAGGCTTGTAGATGTCACAGATACCGAGAAGTTGAAATCCTGCTTTCAGATGGCAGATCACCGCTGGACACTCGAAAAAAAGAGTGAAACGGAATATCACTTGTCTGCCATGTTGAAACCTGGCGAGGCAGAGCAGCCCATGGTATATGATGGAAAACCTATTGGTTCACCCGACCGCGGAACTCTGGAAACCGAGGGACTACATTTGGCTTCCAAAGGCGAATTTCAACCTGTTTTTTCGCATCACAATGAGGAAAGCCAGGAGTTTTACGTGTATTTTTCTCAGAAAATCTCGGGAGACAAAGACCTGACCGGCCTGATTCTGGTCAATGAAAAAGCCGTTCCAGTCAGTATTGATGCAAATAAACTTACGATCTTTCTTAGTGAAACGGATGCCAGCGGAGCATTCCAGATTTTCCTTTCCCAGGGGCTGGCTTCCTCTCAAGGAAAATTCTTGAAAAAGGATGTCAGCTTCAGACTTTCAGGTTCAAAAGAGAAACCTGGAGTAGAGTTTGTCAGCGAAGGGTATTATTTCCCTTCCAAAGGGGAATTCCAGATACCGGTAAAAACCAGAGCGTTACATTCTCTACGCCTGATGGTGGTGGAAATACCGCAGGAAAACGTGCTTCAGTATCTTGCCTGGCAATCCATGGCTTACGCTGACTTTAGCACCCTTCGGATGTTTGGTAAGCCGGTCTACGATGAAGAGGTGCAGCTGGCAATGGGCAAGCCGGATGCTGACGGATGGCTTGTGCACGGCATCGATTTGTCTGAAAAGATCCGAAGGAAACCAGGAGGCATGTATTACATCGCCATGGATTTTGGTCCTGAGCATACTGACCTAGCCTGTGCCAAAGAGTTGCTATCCCTGGATTTCCAAACACGTCTGCCGGACGCCTCCTTCTTCGAAATCAGAGACAGATATTATTATGAATCCTACTTCCCCTCTTTTGGGTACGATTGGCGAGAATCGGCAAATCCCTGCCGTATAGCCTTTTACACTGATCGCCCGGTCATCCAGCGCATGTTTATATGTTCAGATATTTCAGTCATAGCCAAAAAGGCAGGGAATGAATACCGCTTTGCCATAGCCGACCTCCAGGATCTAAAACCGAAGGAAAACGTCCGGATTGACCTGTTTTCTCTGCAGGCGCAAAAACTGGGCAGCACCTCCACTGACAATCTTGGATTTGCCAACATCACCGGCTTGCCGGCAGATGCCGTTGTTGCCAGATTTAGCCAGGGCAATCACACCACGTATATGGAGTTGCATGCCGGTGAGAGTAATTCTCTGACTGAATTTTCAGTAGAAGGAAACAGGTCGGATGAAGAAATGGACTGGTTTGTCTACACCGAGCGAGGAGTCTGGCGACCTGGAGACACCATCACCATCTACCTGATGTCGAACGGCAGACTGGCCAACGCACCGGCCGGCATGCCAATCGCGCTTTCATTGTACAACCCGGATCAGCTTCTCGTCGACAAGCAGATCCGGTATTATGATGCAGGTCACCAGATCTATGCTTTTCGTATACCCACTTCTGCAGAAGGCAAAACCGGAATGTACCGGTGTGAAATAGCTGCCGGACCAAATAAAATCAGCAAGAGGTTGCGTGTGGAAACATTCAAGCCCAATACAACTGAAACCATCTGGCAGTTTGATGACATGAGGGAGAACGTCATTTACAGCCAGTTTTTTCAAGGGCGCATTCAATCCCGTTACCTCAACGGATTTCCTCTTCCTGGAGCAACTATCAGAATTTCAGGCCGGGCAAAGAAGCAAAGCCAGCCTTTCCCTGATTTTTCAGCATACAGCTTTGATGTAATGGACCAAAAAGGGTTAGATTTGTTTGAAAACATTTTTCAAGGCCCCACCGACAGAGAAGGGAGAGCTTCATTCAGCCACGTCTTTTCGCTGGAATCCTGGAATGCCCCTCTCTTTCTTTCGCTGGAAGCGCTCACCACCTTGCCGGGAGGCGGGACAAGCCAAGAGGGAAAATTAGTCTCACTTTCCCCATTCAACCGATATCTTGGATGCAAAAGAAATGAAGGCACAGGATGGAGCGGCAATTACCTGCAAGATGAAAAAATCGAGATACAACTTGTCAGTGTGAATCCACAAGGAAAAAAAGTCGGCACCCCTGTCAATGTGAGCTATACGATTGAAAAGCACAAGGAATCCTGGTGGGTCGACAAGTATGTTCTGGCTTCTCAGGGCCATTTTACGATGTCACAATACTGGAAACAGGTCAGTCAGGGCAATACGACATTGCGAGGTACAGGAACAATCAACATTCCGGCGCGTTCGCTGGAGCGGGGAGCATACAAAGTCACATTTCAGGATAAAGATTCAGGCCATAAAACCCAGATGTACTTCACTGTATATTACGGTGAAAGCAACATTCCGGGCAGTCAGCCATTCATTCTCCAGTTTGATACTGACCGCGAAAAGTGTCAGGTAGGAGAAGAAATCAATGTACAATTGCCCTCAATTTCCGAGGCGAAAGCACTCGTCAGTGTTGAAAAAGGCAATGTTATCATCCACCAGGAGTGGGTCGGCTTGGGCAGTGAGGTGACCAACTTAAAGCTTAAAACTGATGCTAACTGGTTTCCAAACGCGTATATACATGTGACGGTAATGCAACCATATAAACAGACAAACAACGACCTGCCACTGCGGATGTATGGCATTCGTCATGTAAAAGTCTCCGATGAAGGGCCAATTCTCAAACCCACAGTACAATTTCCTTCGCGTATTGAGTCTGGAGGACGGGTAAGTTGTTCCATTTCTGAAACCTCGGGTGTGCCTATGGAATATACCATCGCCCTGGTAGATGAGGGAATTCTGGGAGTGACCGGATTTAACACTCCGGACCCGGGAAAACATTTCTTTGGAAGGTATGCCCTGCTGGTGAAAACCTGGGATCTCTACCAAAAACTCATCCGTTATTTTAAAGGGCATGTTGCCGGCATTATTTCTGTGGGTGGTGATCAGGCATATCATCCGGATGCTATACCGGAGATGAGTCGCTTTCGTTCACTTTCTCTGCATTTAGGGCCTTTCAGGCTTAAGAAGGGCGAAAAAAGAGTGCATTCCCTGTCGATCCCTTCCTTTGCAGGCAGAGCCAGGCTCATGGTGATTGGCTGTGGAGAAGGCAGGTTTGGTAAATTTGAACAGAGCGTACAGGTCAGGCAGGATGTGATGCTAAAAGCGCAGTTTCCAGCGGTCTTGTATGCAGGTGACAAATGCACCATCCCCGCTACTGTTTTTACAGAATTGCAGGGCACTCAATCAGCAACGCTGAAAGCCACTGCTTCCCCTGGATATGTTACCGGTTTAATGGCTGACAAAATCATTTCATTCGATAAAACAAGGCAGGCAACAGCATATTTTCAAATCAATGCGCTCAATAAAACCGGAAATGCCAATTTTCAGCTGGAAGCCAGGGCAGGCGGTAAGTCGGCCAAAGAAACTGGTGTACTTCCAATCCGATATCCGCATTCTCAGGTGACCACTTCCTCACCAGCTTACATCAACCCCGGAAAAGAACTGACGCTTACGGCAAAGCAAAAAGGCATGAAAGGATCTTTTCAATCGTTCTGCCTAGTCAATCAAACAGCTACACCGGATCTCGTGCGGTATGTCAACGATCTGACTTTATATCCCTACGGATGCCTTGAACAGATCACGTCTCGGGGCATTGGACTGCTGGCATCAGATAAAGTCTCAGCACTTTCTCCGGAGGAAATCAAAGTGAGAAAATCCGGCATGCGTGGTCGGATATTTTTGCAGCCTTTTTTCTTCAAAAAATGAACGAAAGCGGCAATCTGGCAGGTTATGAAGATCTATTGACACGATGGCTCGACATACATCAGGCAGAAGCAGAAAACTGGATCATACAATCTGCCAGTTCTACGCAGGTTTATGAAGATGAATCGCTGATACAAGCCTTTAGATTGTATGTTTTGTCAAAGGCGGGGCTGGCCTCGGGATCGGCCATTAACAGATTTTACTCCACCAACACTTCCACACACCCGTTGACATGGTGGTTGATGGCAGGTGTCTTTCACCAAGCTGGGTTTACAGCCGAAACAGGCAGGCTCATCACGAAAGCTCAATCGCTGATGCCGGCTTACGATGCTGCGAAATCCTGGTCAACATTTGGTAGCCAACCGCGAGACCTGGCCATCATCGTTGAAATTTTGTGCCACATCCCTCTGCACAAAAACCTGTCAAACAAATATTACGAAGCGATGAATACTTCATTGCAGCAGCGACCATGGACCAGCACTCAAGAAAAAGCCTGGGCAATTCTGGCAGTAGAGTCATTTCAGGGCGTGACAAAAAATGCGACGGTAAGCCAGTTTTCAGTGGAAGGAAGTGGATCTGCGGCACGACAATATAGCCTGGGTAAAAACGGCGGTCAGAAAATCAACCTTTTGCCAGGCAAAACCATAAAAATACGGAACAACGGAAAAAGCAAGTT
>JAJTEZ010000101.1 GCA_021298335.1 Saprospiraceae bacterium
GGGAATACAAACGCCCTCAGGATATGACCAGGTCAATGTGATGCAGAAATTTCTTTGGAAAGCAACTGCGTACCATACGCTTGAATATGGTTTCCATTTTAGCAGTACATCGACTTATGACAGATATGATCGTCACATACGTTATAAAAATGGCTTGCCTCGTTACGCCGAGTGGCAGTACGGCCCACAAAGCTGGCTGATGCACTTGGTCACCTGGCACAATGACAGATCCACTAAATGTTATGATAAAATGGTATTGCGAGCTGCTTACCAGAGATTTGGCGAAAGTCGGATCGACAGAGATATTCAGGACCCCATCAGGCATCTGCGCAAGGAGGCAGTTGATGCGTATTCACTAAATCTGGATTTTTACAAAGAATTTGGAAATGCATGGGTGCTCACTTATGGAGCTGAAATGGTAGTCAATCATGTGCATTCAAGCGGTACAAATACAAACATCTTGACTAACACTATTTTAACCGGCCCATCCAGGTACCCTCAGGCAGAATGGAATACGGCTGCAGTGTTTGCAAGTGCGCAATATAAGATCCGTCCGGAATGGACTCTCCATGGAGGCCTCCGTCAAACTGTCTATAGTCTTTCTGCAAAGTTTGATACAACCTTTTATCCTTTACCTTTTACCAGTTCAAACACGGTCAAAGGTGCGTTGACCGGAAATTTAGGAATGGTATACCGGCCGGCCAGGAAAACCATCATACAAGCCAGTTTATCCACTGGTTTCCGTGCACCTAACGTAGATGACATGGGGAAAGTCTTTGATTCTACTCCCGGCAATGTAACGGTTCCCAACCCTGACTTGCGTTCGGAATATGCCTGGAATGCTGAAGTGGGCTTCACCCAATTGCTTGGAGACTGGATTCGGTTTGATATCAGTGCCTACACTACCCTCTTGGAGCGTGGTTTGGTAAGGAGACCATTTACACTCAATGGACAGGATAGCATTTTCTACAATGGGGTCTTAAGTCGGGTGGAAGCAGTTCAAAATGCTGCATTCGTGAAAGTGAACGGTATCCAAATGGGCATCGATATCAACTTAGCGAAAGGACTGTTAATAACCAGCCAGTATAATGTACAAAGTGGCACTGAGGAACTGGAAAACGGCAGTCTTTCGACAGCGAGGCAGGCAGCACCTAATTTTGGAATGTCGCAGCTCACTTGGCGACATGAAAAGGTTTCGGTGACACTTCTCTGCCAATACAGCGGTGAAAACACATTAAGTGAGCTAGCACTGGAAGAGCAGGCAAAACCGGAACTCTACGCCAAAGATGTTGATGGTCAGCCCTATTCTCCCAGCTGGGCGGTCTGGACGCTGAATGCAAGCTGGCAGGTCCATTCCAAAGTCAACCTTTTTACCGGACTGGAAAATCTGACTGATGTACGGTATCGTCCTTACAGCTCGGGTATGGCAGGCGCAGGAAGACAGTTGGTTGCAGCACTGAGAGTCAACTGGTGAGTAAGGTCAAGCATATCTTCAAGGTACAGCTAATACTCACGATTGACTGAATTCATGTTCGGACGTCTTGTCTGATTCATCTGCGAATATCGTTTTCTTTAAAATCCACATATACCTTACGCTCTGGAAAATCAAACCTTTAAGTTGATTCTTAAGTGCCTTTTCGGGCAACAGATCAACTTTTACTCCTAATTTCATTTCCAGATAATCTCTCAGGTCAAAAAAATCCCACCCGGGGGGTTTATTCAATGACACCAGAATATCAATATCTGAAATGTGCATGAGGCGGTCACACAAAACACCATGATTAGTTCTCATGCGAATTCCATATGGCCTTGATAATCAGTTACTCGGAGAGTGAAAAACTAAAAATAAACATCTGAATCCTTACTTTGATGATTTCTTGCGAATGAACCGAACTATGCAAAACTCTCAACTGAATAGTGACTTAAGAGCGCTGGCTTTCCTTCCTGTAATTTGGCCTCAATTTCAGTACTTGTTCACATGAATAAAATGATGTGAAATTTTCAAAGGTGAATACCCTTTACTCATTTTTATCCTTAGTACGTGGCTGGACGCGTTTCATCGCTTCACCCACCTGATTGCTGGCTGAAAAACTCGCTACCATATTGTTCAGCATATCTGTGCCTGCCTGTGGCGAATTGGGCAACAAGATCAGGTTGGAATTGGCATCTGCACCAATGGATTGGAGGGTATCATAGTGTTGCGTTACGACGATGAGTGCTGATGCCTCCTGAGAATTGATGCCTACTTTGTTCAGAATGTCTACACTCTCTACCAGTCCGCGGGCAATTTCCCTTCGCTGGTCAGCAATCCCCTGTCCCTGGAGCTTTTTACTTTCAGCCTCAGCTTTGGCCTTGGCGACGATACGAATTCTACCTGCTTCGGCTTCATACTCTGCGGCCGTTTTTTCTCTGTCGGCAGCATTGATTCGGTTCATGGCATTTTTCACCTGAATATCCGGGTCGATATCTGTGATCAGAGTATTGATGATGTCGTATCCATAGGTAGTCATCGCCTCATTAAGTTCTCTTTTTACGGCAATAGCGATATCATCTTTTCGTTCAAAAACATCATCCAGCTTCAGCTTTGGTACTTCGGCACGTACCACATCGAATACATAAGATGTAATTTGATCGTGGGGATATTCGAGCTTATAGAATGCATCATATACTTTATCCTGTATGACTTTAAACTGGACGGATACTTTCATTTTTACAAATACGTTGTCTTTTGTCTTTGTCTCTATAATGACATCCAACTGCTGAATGCGTAGATTGAGTTTGCCTGCGATTCTGTCAATAAAAGGCACTTTAAAATGAAGTCCAGGCTGCCGAATGGCCAGGTACTTTCCAAATCGCTCTATGATGGCCGCAGATTGTTGCCTGACTGTAAACACAGCTAAATACGCAACCAACAGTAATAGCAATACAAATAAAACGGATCCTACATCTATCATAAAGAAAAATTTAAGTGGTTAGAAATATATACAAGATTAATTATCAAACAATTGCATCGTTAAACAAATTTTGATCAAAACTAGTTCCCCAGCCTTCCAATTTTTACCCCATCCAACTTTCGACCCCCCAAAAAATTCGGAGATACATATCTTTCAAACCGCTTGCTTACGATACCTGACTGAAAAATAGATACCCAATGCAATGGAGACGACAATTAGTCCCAAAGACAAGCCTATTGGCAAGTGATAATGGTTTGCCAGCATCAGCTTGATACCAACATAGGTCAGAATAACCACAAGGCTGTGTTTCAGATAGTGGAAAGAATCAATCATATTAGCGACGAAGAAGTACATTGAGCGCAAGCCGAGAATTGCAAAAATATTAGATGTAAAGACAATAAATGGCTCCGTTGTAATTCCTAAAATCGCGGGGATGCTGTCCAAAGCAAAAAGTACATCTGTAAATTCAATCAGAAGCAAAGCGAGAAGAAGAGGTGTCGCGATGAACAAGCCTCTTTTTTTCAGGATAAATTTTTGATCTACAATCTTGCCTGTGACAGGCATCAGCTTCCTTACGAATCTGTAAATGGCGGAGTTTTTAGGGTTAAATTCAGACTCTTCCTTTGACGTTAGCATTTTGTAGGCAGTAAAAATGAGAAATGCGCCAAATACATAAGTAGTCCAGGTAAATTTCTCGATCAGTATGACTCCGAAGAGGATCATGAACCCCCTGAAAATCAATGCACCTAAAATACCCCAGAAAAGAACCCGGTGCTGGTACATTAGCGGAATTTTGAACGAACGGAATATGACCGCAATAACAAAGATATTATCAATGCTGAGACTTAATTCAATGATATAACCTGTTAGGTACTCTATAGCTGCCTGAGAAGGAGACTTACTCATGCTTTCAAGGTTTAGCCAGTTATGCTGATACACCTGATAAATCACCAAAGAAAAAAGCAGACCGAGAGATGTCCACAATGCTGTCCATTTTGTAGCTTCCTTGTATGAAATTACATGAGCATCCTTGTTGAATATGCCCAGGTCAATAGCCATAAAAACAAAAATCATTAATAAGAAAACAAGCCAGACAATCATGAAGGTAAGATTTGTTAAGGTAACATCTAAATATGTAAAAAAGTTAAAATTACCCCAAGATTCATCTCAAACGAATGACAGTAGATCCCTCGATATTCAGGAAACGCCATATCTTTGTATGCATTTAACTTCAACTTATGAATAATCGTCTGATTTTTACAATGGCTTTCGGATGGGCCTTTCTTACCCTTTCGAATCTGTCAGCACAAAAAAATGTCACTTTATCGATCACACACACCCTCAATGGGAAGCCATTTGCCTACGAACAGAAAGCCACCAATAATCTGGGCTATGACGTTAAGGTAAGTCGTCTTGACTATATTCTTTCAAAGATCGCTTTGTTTCATGATGGTGGTAAAGTCACTCCCATCGACAGCACATATTTTCTAATCAGGAATGGAGAAAAATTTGAAGTTTCTCTGGGCGAATTTGATCTGGCTACACTGGATTCGATTCGGTTTCTTGTCGGTGTGGATTCACTTGAGAACCATTCGGACCCTGCTCTTTGGCCGACAGGACATGCCCTTGCACCAACATGGCCAGATATGCATTGGGGCTGGCAGGCAGGGTATCGCTTTGTAGCAATCGAGGGAAATAACGGTCCTGACTTCTTCTACCATTTTGAGTTGCATCCTCTTGGGGATGCCTTACGAAGAAATATTACGCTAAAAACGAGCGGTGTGGAAGTTGAGACTGGCATCCACATACCCCTTCAGGCGGAATGCAGTGCTATCCTGGCAGGTATCAATTTTTCTAAAGTTGTATTTGAGCATGGTTCCGGAAAGGAGGCAATCGGAGTTATGAACAACATGCAAAGTAAAGTATTCAGTGTAATGCAAAATTCATCTGTTCTGAATGAAGCTACGCCACAAATTCTTCGGGCTGGTCCAAACCCAAGCTCAGATGGAATGGTACGGATTCACGTTGAAGGTAAAGGGCAGGAAGGTCTTCTCAGAATCAGAAATTTCCAGGGAAAACTGATCGAAGAAAGAGGATTTTCGGGACTGACCACAGACATTCATTTGCCTTTTTCGGGAATGTACGTGATTGAGTTGGTGGACAGTCGTGGAAATCTTACCGCTACCAATACTCTCATCCGTTTATAACTCTATTATGCGCTTTTTTGCAGAGGTCTGTCTTTTTTTGTTTTTGACAGTTCTTATTACAGCCTGTCAAAAAGAAGTCGTCTTTACATCAAATGAAACGACTTTACAGCAAATTGATGTACCTGCAGGATTTCCAGCTATTATACACCCTTCTGGCAATGAGTTTACTCCTGAAAGGTGGGCACTTGGAAAAGCATTGTTTTATGACACCGCCTTGTCGATTGACAGCACGGTAAGTTGTGCATCATGCCACAAGCTATCTCATGGATTTGCTGATCAAACACCTGCTTCCCCTGGTGTGTTTGGCAGGCCCGGCACGCGCAATGCACCCACACTTGCCAACGTAGCTTACCATCCATATTTTCTGAGGGAAGGTGGTGTACCTACTCTTGAAATGCAAGTACTAGTACCCATTTCTGAGCACAATGAATTCGGCTTTAACCTGGTGAAGATTACAGAGCGACTGGCAACCAACCAGCATTATCAGGCAAAGGCGCAGGCTGGATATGGCAGACCGTTGGATGCGTATGTGATCACCCGTGCCATCAGTCTTTTTGAGCGCAGTCTGATCTCTGGTAATTCAAGGTATGACCAGTTCCTCCATGGTGAAGCTGACGCATTGAATGCGCTGGAAAAGGAGGGTATGAATTTATTTTTTAGCTCAAAAACAAATTGTAGTGCCTGTCATAGCGGACAGTTGTTTACAAATTTTGCGTTTGAGAATAACGGAATTCATGAGAAATACATCGATAACGGAAGGTTCAGGCTGACAGGCAAACAGGAAGACCTGCACTTATTCAAAACCCCTAGTCTACGAAATGCAGGGTTAACCGCACCTTACATGCACGACGGCAGCATTTCCACGCTGGAAGAAGTTGTTGAGCATTATTCCAAAGGGGGAAAAGGCCACTGGCAGCAAAGTGCAATGATTCAACCTTTGCATCTGTCAGCGGGAGAAAAAAACGCGTTGGTATCATTCATCCGGTCACTGACGGATGAACAATTTGTATCTAATCCCTTCTATCAAAAGTAAGCTAGTAAGATGAGAGTTTTGATTCAATCCATGATGACTTTTTCAGTTGGAATGTTGATGCTCAGCTCATGCGATCGTGAGCCGGAGGAGGTGCCCGTTTTTGATCAGACTCCCTATGTTTTTCAAAAACCGACCCATTTTCCGCCAGCCCAGGATGTTGTAAACGACCTCTCAATTGAAAAAGTAAAATTGGGCAAGATGTTGTTTTATGAAAAGCAACTTTCAATAAACAATGTACAGGCTTGTGCGTCTTGTCACGTGCAGAGTACTGGATTTTCCGACCAGGCGCAATTTTCTCGTGGTGCTGAAGGGCAGATTGGCAAGCGACATTCCATGCCTCTATTTAATCTTGCATGGCATGCAAATGGATTTTTTTGGGATGGCAGGGCAGCTACTTTACAAGAACAGGTCTTAACCCCAATCCAGGATCCGCTTGAAATGCATGAAACTCTTCCAAACGTTGTTGGGAAGTTATCTTCTTCGACACAATATAAAAACCAGTTTTATCGGGCTTTTGGTTCTTACGATATCACTGCCGACAAAATTGGTATAGCCCTGGATCAATTTCTTTTAACAATCACCTCTGATCAATCGAAATACGATTTGTATGTTCAGGGGAAAGCGACCTTGACGGATAGTGAGGAGCGGGGAAGGAAGTTGTTTTTTACAGAATATAATCCGTTTTTTCCTGACAAATCCGGTGCAGACTGCGCTCATTGTCATACACCGCCGTTATTTGAAAATGGGCAATATGCAAATAACGGCCTGGATACAGATGCTACTCTGAGTGATTTTGGTCATTTTCTCGTTTCCAGAAATCCTGCAGACAAAGGTGCATTCAAGGTATCCAGTCTAAGAAATATTGGTTTTACTTCGCCGTATATGCACGATGGCCGATTTAAGACTTTGGAAGAAGTCATTGACCATTATGACAGTGGGGTAAAAGAGTCATCGGGTATATCGCCATTGATTCGACAAACAATTCAAAAAGGCTTACGCCTCACTCCCCAGAACAAGGCTGATTTAATTGCATTTTTGCTTACTTTGAATGATGAAAGTCTGCTGACAAATCCCGAATATCGTAAATGATGCTGGCGGCACAAGCTGGGGTACTGACAGCATTTTGGATATCGTAAGGGGAAATAAATGATTTATTCAAAGGGAATCACATGATAAAATTTTATCTTTGTAAATCTTCCCATTAAGCAAACATTCGAATGTCTCCATTAGCCCACAGGATTTACATCAGCTCGTTAGTTTTCATCGTTATCGCAGTAACCCTTTATTTAATCTTTCATGGATCAGGTTATTACAACACGCCATTGGAGGAGAGATTTTATCATGCCGACCATAAGTCGTTGAAGCCTAGTGG
Source organism: Saprospiraceae bacterium (assembly GCA_021298335.1). Classification (GTDB taxonomy): domain Bacteria; phylum Bacteroidota; class Bacteroidia; order Chitinophagales; family Saprospiraceae; genus OLB9. Next base: position 7,567 of record JAJTEZ010000101.1, read on the forward strand.
CATCTATGGTCACGGATTGGGCATAGTAGGTACCTTGCTCATTTTGATTGGCGTATTTGGCTACATGGCAAGGAAAAGATACAGGATTTTGTCCAGGCTAGGTATTCTGAAGCATTGGCTTGAATTCCATATATTTTTATGCACATTGGGGCCAATCATGATTTTATTTCATACTGCCTTTAAGTTTGGAGGCATTGTTTCGATTAGTTTCTGGAGCATGGTGGCTGTAGTTGCGAGTGGTGTATTGGGGCGATTTATTTATCTTCAGATACCGAGAACGATTCATGGGCAGGAATTATCTATGCAGGAAATTCATGATGCGAGAGAAACTTTAGGGCGGGAAGTTGCAGAAAATCTGGCTTCCATGCAAATTGATATCAATGCACTCATCCAGGAGGCACACGCCTCTTCTGGTGAGTCCGGCAAAGAAATC
>JAJTEZ010000102.1 GCA_021298335.1 Saprospiraceae bacterium
GGCGAAGGAAAATCCACCATGATCAAAGCCCTGCTGGGGGAAATTCCGTTTGATGGCACCTGCGAACTCGGACACAACGTCAAAGTAGGTTATTTTGCCCAAAACCAAGCCTCCCTGCTCGACCCATCGCTGACAGTCTTCCAGACCGTGGATGAAGTAGCAGAAGGCGATATCCGCACTCAGCTAAAAAATATCCTGGGCTGCTTTATGTTTTCGGGTGACGACATCGATAAAAAAGTCAGTGTTCTTTCTGGTGGAGAAAAAACACGCCTTGCCATGGTCAAACTTCTGCTGGAGCCCGTAAACCTTCTCATTCTGGACGAACCTACCAACCACCTGGATCTCAGATCCAAGGATGTCCTAAAAGAAGCCCTGCTTGCCTTTGACGGCACGCTCATCCTCGTTTCTCACGACAGGGATTTCCTTCAGGGCCTGGCGGGAAAAGTATTTGAATTCCGAGACAAGCGGGTCATGGAGCATTTTGAGACTATCGATAGCTTTATGCAGAGAAAAGGGATGAACAGCCTGAAAGAGATTGAAAAAAAGGCGTAAACACTTTTTAATCAAATAAAGTTCCCTGAATTCCGTATTTCGGTGCTCTCACAGGCTCGATGACCTCTTTGGACCGATTGCGCACGTTGTTGACGAGACTTGACACTTCATAGGCTGTCATGCATTCGGCAGGGTACGGCTGGATGAGTTGCAAAGCCTCTGTAGCGGACAGCCCCGGATCCAGCCAGTCCTTCTCCGCTTGCTTTAGCAGGATGGCAGGCATACGATCGTGAATCGAGGCCATCAGTGCATTGGGTGTGGTGGTAATGATGGTGAATGTATGCCACACTTCACCGGTATTAGGATCCGTCCACTTATCCCACAGGCCCGCTGTACTAAAAATCTCCTGATCTGTGGTGGTGATGCGATACGGAGTCTTCAATCCCTTTTGTGCGGCTTTCCATTCATAAAACCCGTCCAACGGGACTATGCACCGCTTGCTGCCCAGCAAATTACGAAATGCAGGCTTCTCCTGCAGCGTTTCGCCTCTTGCATTGATCATGCGGGCTCCCACAGACAAATCCTTCGCCCAAAAGGGCACCAGCCCCCATCGAAACAAGTGAAAATGTGACATGTCACCTTCAAGGATGACGGGTAGCATTTGGGTGGGTGCAGCATTGTAATTGGGCAGTGGATTGTAGCGTTCGATCTCATCACGGTAAAATGTCGCCTGAAAACGAATTTCCAGCTCCTTTTCAGTTTTTGTTAGGGAAGAACGGCCACACATCTGCTAAGAAATGGATTACTGCTCTCTGACAAAACTGTCAATTTGCTTTCGTTTCAAATCTTCAGAGACCTCTCTGGCTTTACTTTCTGAATCGTAGGATCCCGCGACGACAGAAAACATTTTCTCCTTCGGTACCACCCTGGCCTGAGCATATCCCATGCCGCGCAATCTGTCGACCATTTTGTCGGCATTTTCTTTGACCAGGTATGTGCCGGCCATGACTTTGTATTTCCCTCCGGATTCTGCATCCGGTTTTTTACGCACAACTTCCGTACGAGCAGGACGAACATCACGCTCTGCGGCCCCCGAACTTTTGTCCTTGGCCTGTACAATTGTGGTATTGCTCTTCTCAGCGGTGGACTGTGTCTCTGTGGACTTTGCTGCAGGCTTCGAATTTCGGGTAATTGTGGTTTTACTCTTTGTGTCAGAACTTTCTCCGGCCGACTTTTTGACAATCGTAGTCTGAGCAGGTGATCCCTGGACATCCTGAACATCGCTGCTACCGGAAACAATTTGCTCATTGGTGATGACCTCCGGAGTCGTGTCTACCATCATGAGTGAATCTGACAAGGTGGTATCCTGCAAGAGACTGGATGAGTCAATCACTGCAACCGGAGCTATGGCAACTGCCGGATATGCAGAAACCAAGGTTAAATGCGCTGCGAAATACAAAAGCATGGCGATGGCTGAGAACAATAGAAAACGGTTGAATTTATTCATTGCCGGCAAATTTAGTAGATTCAACTCAAAATTACGTCAAAAAGTTCAGAATCAACTCATTTCTTGTAAAATACATATTATCAGAAGAAGAAATAATTGATCATTTTGTAAAAAAAAAGCGGGAAACAAACCTGCTTCCCGCTTTTTTATTCCAAAACCCAAAGATCGGTTACTTGATCACGGTAAGATCACCCGATTCTATAATTTCGTCATTGTCCTCAGATTTCATTTCAAAGACGTATGTGAAGACTCCCGGCACTACATCTTTTCCATCAAACTTGCCGTTCCATCCTTCCGGATTGTCGAAGGCGCTAAAGTTGGATGCCACAAATACAAGATTGCCCCATCTGTCGTAAATACGCATTTTATTGACATAGAGACTTGGGTCAGAAGTGGTAATCTTAAAGATGTTGTTTCCGTTTTTGCTATCCAGGCGAATGATGTTCGGGAAGGTGGTAATGTACAAATCCGTCACCAGGTAAGGGAAGCGATTGCTCACTGAACACCCTTTATTATAGTAAATCGTGACCTGGTATTCATTCTGGCCAAACGGAGGGATATTTGACACTGACAAACAATTTGCCAGCGGACCTCCACAAATACGCACACCTGCTCGCGTCCATACCACAGAGTCAATATTGATTCCGGCCATACCACTTAGGTCGAGAGTGTGCGTGGCTGACTTACCCAGATTGACGATCGGCGGACCTTTAATTTCAAAGGTAGGTCTTGCTGGGATGGTGATGGCAAACTGTTGTGTGGAAGAACAGCCTTTTGAATCGGTTACAGTAAAGACATGGTTGCCTGCTGTCACTCCATTCACAGGAGATCCGGATACAGACTTACCGTCCATCAACAGAGAATATGGCGAATTGCCTCCCTGAATCTGGAAGATAAATGACCCTGAAGTCTCATTGTAACAGTCGGGCTGTACTGCCTCCCAAACGATTTTTGGCACATCGTAGACGTTGAATGTGACTTTTTCAGTGAAGGTACAGTTGTCATCCAGCCAGGTGTACGTGATGACATGTTGGCCCACTCCAGCGGTTGCGGGATTGAATTCGCCATTCTGGTCCACACCTGTTCCACTCCATGTACCCTTGCCATCAGCCGTAAAGCCTGTCACAGTAGCATTGATCTTTACCTTTGGCGCATTGTTGTAGAGGCAAATATCCAGCGGTGATGCAGCCAGTGTAATCTTGACTTTCGGACACTCTTTCGACTTACACATCAATTCAGCCTCAGCAATCGGACACTCACATTTTGACACAGCCTGCACCTTGATTTCCACTACTTCACCCAACATCAGGTTTGAAGCAGTGTAGGTTGTCGCTGTCTGCTTGCCTTTGTCCACACCATTGATTTTGACTATGTAGTCATCTGCACATCCGATTTTATTCCAAGAAAAGACCACCTTGTCCTGAAACTCCTGACAAGTGATAACTGGTGGTGATGGAATGTCTTCTACAATGACCTGCTTGGTAAATGGCGTAGAAGTACAGATATCCAGCTTGGTTGTCAGTCCGATGGTGTAAGTACCACCTGCTGCCCATTTAAATCCAAAAGTGGATTGTGTTAAATCCTGCCTGGTTGCACCTCCATTATCCCATGTGAGGATTGCTCCCGGAGTTCCTGTATAAGTTACGGTTAGAATATCAGACACACATAATTTATCCTCAGAAGTGAAGCTGGCAATTGGAGTCAGTTTCACATCGATGAGGATGGAATCTCTTCCTTTGCAACCATCATCTTCGTAATCCACGTAGATTTTGTGTTGCCCTACTCCTGCAATTTTCGGATCGAAAGTACGGTTGGTGTTGTTCACCCCTTTTCCTGACCATGTAAAGACAGGTATTCCTACAGGCGCTGGAGAAGCCGTTGGATTTACCAATGGCACAACAGCTGAAGAAGTGGTCAGACATACCGGATCCAGAATGTCTTTCGGGAAGGTGAGTTTGATTGGAGGACAAGCTGTTGCCTGACAATCCTGACTATCTTCTGTATTCGGACAACCATTGGAACTCACCGCTACCACTTTGATGGTGGCGATGTCGTTTTCATTCATTCCAGTGACTGCATAGGTTGTCGTTGTTTGTGTACCAATCAGAACTCCATTGATATATACTTCATAACCACTGGCGTTAGCCACAGCTGCCCAGCCAAATGTGACTGCATCTTTGCGCTGACTAACACAGGAGACCACTGGCTGCGCAAGTACGGGGTTCAGCGTCACCTGCTTAGTTGTCACAGGTGAAGTACAACCATCTTTTGAAACAGTCAGGGTGATTGTCTTGACGCCTGCCGCAGACCACTTGACATTGTGTGGGCCCGGACCATTGTAGCTTCCGATGACATCAGCACCGAAATTCCAGTTGTACACAGCACCAGTCGTTCCTCCGGTATATGTGACGGTGACAGGGTTGAGAACGCACGTTGTAGAAGGCGAAACGGTAAAATCTGACGTTGGAGTTGGATTTACCACTACCTGAATGGGTGGTGCTGACTGTCGGCACAAACCATTATCAAATACCAAAGTATATCCGATCGTATGCGTGCCGGGGCCTAAAGTTTTTGGATCAAAGATTCCGTTCGCACTAGGCACACCATTGATGCTGAATGTACCTACACCCTGTGTTGCAGGAGTGATGGTCACGCTGGCATTTGTCAGCTGAATAGGCTGCGTTGTAGCAGTCAAGCAAATTGGAGTAATAGGAGCAATTACGATAGAGGGCAATACACAGTTATTAGCGGTACAAGCCACAGGTAATGAAACCGCATTGCCGCACGGCCCTGGAATGATGGCTGTCAACACGACCTCCACAGTCGACCCTAAAGCCATATTTGTCACTGTGTACTGCGTAGGACCCGTGAGACTACCTGTTCCTGTGCCGGAAACGATAGCAACTGAATAACTTGTGGCTCCCGGTACAGGTGGCCATTCAAAGGTAACACTATTGATGGTACTATTTGTACAGGAAATGATTGGAGGAGGTGGTGGATCTTTGACAACAATATCTTTAATGACCGGGTCTCCGGTACATCCTTCTTCAGTGACGCTAAGACTTACTGTCTTTGTGCCTGCACTATTCCAGCTCACATTATGTGGACCAGGACCCGTGCCGTTTGTATTGCTTGGGTTTCCTCCAGCAAAGTTCCAGTTGTACACAGTGTTAGCGACATGAGTGGATGTAGCAACGATTGGTGTTTCACCATCCTTGCAGATTTCCGGCGCCATAGTAAAGGACGGTGGCATCTGGTCGATAAATACCACCGGCTCACAATGATTCGGACCTTCGCCACAAAGGTTTTTGGCCCGTACACAGATATTTCCTCCAGTTGGCCCATTCCATCGCACTGTGATACTGGATGCTGTTTCTGACACCTTGGTGGCAGTAGGCGGAATTGTCCAGATGTATGTGAGGTTCGGATCCGGTGTGAATACGGAATATGTCGCTACATTGGCGTTTTCGCATATTTTCAACGGCCACATATCCGACAACGGTGCCAATGGCAGCCTTCCATTGAGATTTACGGTGTAAGGCATCGATTTATAGGTACATGCATCACCATATTTCCACTGTGTCACTTCGCAGGTGTAAGGCCCCAGATTGGGTACCACGATGGTCGTACTATCTTTATCGTTGTCCTTAATAATATTGCCTGCCGCATCTTTCCAGACAAATTTGATGGAGTCACGCGCGCTGTTGATGTACTGGAGAGACATGTTAAATTTGAGTTCATAGCCTCCCTGCACACAATCATCTGATATGGTACCTCCCATATTGAGAATGCGCACGTTAATATTGACGAGGGAATCACAACCATTTTTGGTCTTCACTCCTTCGAGAGGATGCAGATAATTGGTTAGGTCACCTTCGATTGTCAGTCCATTGTAATTGAATGGCAACTGATTTGGGCAAAGCGCAAAACTATCCTTGCCTGTTCCGGTGGTGACTTCTGTAATTCGAATATACTGGGTGTACGAACATCCGCATTCATTAAAGAGAGGGCTGGCGTAATCATATCGACCTCCACGCACCTGGGCCAGAGTAATCGGACCTCCAATCCAGGCCCATTGGTTGCCGTGTTCGTCGAGAAGGGGTTCACCGTCTTCATCAACAGCTCCTTCCCAAGGGAAGTCTGAGGTACAAATCTTAAATTCCTTATATGGGTCTTTCAAATTTTCAAATACAAACTCTTTGCAAAATGGCTCTGAAAATCCAGGACATGGGTGATACGTACGCAGACAGATTTCATACGTGCCCGGCTGGATAAATGGCAGGTCAATACTCAGATTGTCTGTTTGCAGGTCGTTTAACTGTATACCTGGTCCGGATATATCCCACCAATATTCCACACCATTAATTTCATCAATTCCTTCACCGATAGCATTCACTGTCAGCGGATCAAAGGAGGGACAGAGAGGATCACAGCTGAACGGAATTTCGATATCCGTAATTGGTGGTATCTCACATTCTTCAAATTCTCCCTCGACTTCTACATAATAGGAACATATGGATCCAGAAAATCCGTCGATCCAGAAAATATAGGTTTTACAAGGGGTCAAAGATTCAGCAGGTACGATGACAGTTCCGGTATTTGCTCCCCCGTTACACTCAACGAAAGGACCGCCCGGACTACATTCCTCCATGATGCCGTATTGTACGCCCGCACCTGCACAGGCAAAGATGGTAAATTTAATATTGTAGCTGCCTGTTCCTGCCACAAACTTATAAAAGTCTGTATTGTGGTATACCCCATTACAGTGGGCCTGGTTGAGCCATGGTCCGAAAGCTGAAGGGTTTTGAGAACATGGATATTCTTCGATGACTTCCAGGTTACAGAGTGGGATTGCGTCATCACAAATGTTACCGGCAGAATAAGGGTTTTGTGTGCAATCCGGTGGCGGAAATCCCAGTTCACACTCTAAGATAGTCTGGTCACACGCTGTGACCTCAAGGCAACATTCTTTTGGACTTGGTTCTCCTTCCGGTCCTCCATCACCAATACGTACAGTATATGAACCTGGAGGCAAATCCATACCATTGTTGAACATGTAGGTACCATCATCTGCCGTTTCAGTTGTTGCAACAACGGCGCCATCCGGACAACCATCGACCAATTCCATGGGTACACTTCCAAGACCTATGTCTGATCCTCCAAACATACCGTCTTCATCGAGGTCTACATAGACTATACCTTCAATTTTTGGTGTCATCAGGGTTGTTCGGACAGATAACGTGAAGTTTCCAGCATCAGCCTCTGTTGAGTGGACGGCAAAATATACGATCGCCCCTTCATCAAGGTTATGATCCTCGCAATTGAGTGTCACCTCATTGCCACAATCTCCCCCACCACAGCTATTTCCTGCCGTGACAGAAAAAGGAGCATCAATCACTGCTGTGAGCTCTGTAATCCCCCCCTGCGGAACTGTATACGAATAATACACAGTGGCTTCTGTGCCTCCACAAGACCCGCCAGGCTGACCACATTCGTTATTGCCTGATGCATTGATGTTGCCAACAATTGATGGAAGAGCTGTTGCATCTGCACAGGTATTGTTCTCTGGTGCTTCTTCGACCATGACGTTGATATCATCAGTAGCTGTACATCCGTTGGCATCTGTGACCGTCACTACCCATGTACCATTGTGATTGGCTATGACGGCAGTATTGGAATATGGGTATGATGTAGAAGTCGAGTTGTTGGGTAATGTCCACTCATAAGTGTATGGACCGTTTCCAGTGCCTATTGTCACTTCAAACGTAAAGGCTTCATCTTCACAAAGCATGACTGTGCCTGTTTCACCCATAAATGTGATATCCACAGGATCCGGAGCCAGTAAGACTTTCAAGGTAACTTCTGCGATAGCGAAGCAGCCGGTTGCCGGGTCTTCTACTCTGGCATATAGTATAGTATTGTCCGCAAAGCTACCATCGCCCTGAGCGCCTGTACCTGCTTCTGCATCAGCCTGAGATAAGTGATAGTTAAAACATTCTGTAACGGGATCTACCACTCTGGCAAATAAGGTGGTATTGCCGCTCGTGTACGGATCATCTGTGATTTCATTAGAGCCTGCCTGTGCATCTGCCAGAGAGTTATGGTAGGTCACATCGCGCGTGTTGCCGTTGTCGATGTCGGCTCCATCATTCTGGTTTCCTCCCGGATATCCAGGGGAGAGTTCAGCGTCAGTGAGCACAAAATCTGCTGAAGAAGGGTTGTTGGGGTCTGCGCAGGCTTTGAGTTCGGTATCCGTCACCTGTGGAAGTTGTACGGCTGTGAGAAGCACTTCTGCAACATCAAAACAGCCAGTCGCCGGATCAAGTACCCGGGCATAGACGATGGTACGATTGGTATAGGTGCCACTATTCACAACTCCGGTATTGTTTTCAGCGCCTGCCTGCGAACTGTGATAACTCACAGTGACAGTGGCACCATTATCTACATCTGCTCCGTCGTTCTGGTTGGTGCCAGGCCATCCGGGGGCTTCTTCAGCATCTGTGAGCACAAAATCTGCAGACCCGGGAGTACCTATGAGTTCACAGGCTTTGAGTTCGGTGTCTTGTGCGTCTGGCAAGGTATTTACTGTTATGGTAATTTCGCCTGTTGTGGTACAACCATTGGCATCGGTCACTGTCACAGAAAATACACCATCATGTGCAGCGACTGTAGCAGCAGCAATATTCAATGGGTTACCGGTACCCGTTCCTCCGCCCGGAAAATCCCAGTCGTAGTCAACACCAGCGCCATTGGTAAAGTTGAATTCAAGGGTGAACGCATCATCCACACAAACTTCACCATCATCAGCTGTCAAACCACTATTTTCATCAACTGTGACTGTTCCCTCAGGATTTTCGAAAACTTCTACGACAACCTGGTGGGTATCTGTACAATCATTGGCGTCCGTCACAGTGACAGTATAGGTACCGGCATTTGCAACCGCGATATCTGCAATAGTCACTTCATCGTCTGTGGAAGTAAATCCAGCAGGACCTGACCAATTGTAGGTAAAGCCTGCCCCTGTGGGCGAAGCTTCCAATGTCAGGTCGTCGCCTTCGCACAATTTTCCGTCATCATCGGTATTTCCACTGATTTCGTTAAAGTCGATATCGGCAACAGGAAGAGGCAGGACAACGACATTTGTAGAAGTTGTCGCAGTACATCCGCTGGCATCAGTAACAGTGACTGTGTAGGTTGTTGTTCCCGGAGCATTTGTTGGCGGGTTGAAGACTGCATTCGCCGGACCGCCGTTGCTCCACTGATAAGTGGTACCGCCACCTGCGGTCAATGTCACAGCTTCATCCTGACAAACTTCTCCATCGTCTGGGTTACCGCTATCCTCATCGATCGTTATGGTCGGGTTTAAGGTGGTAAAATTGGCTGTCAGGGTGAAGTTTGAGTTTGCACTTGTCGTACTCTGCACCCTGATTTTCAATGTATTGGGGCCACAAACTACAAGACTGGGTTGTGGACTCAATGGTGCTGGAGGACAATTCCCATCAATGAATTGCAATTGCTGGTTAGCGCCTGCTGTTGGCAGGAAGACCAGCGTTGCTGTTTGGCCTGCTGGCACAGTAATGGTGAAAAATTTTGGTGTTGCTGTATTCCACGTTTCTGGCACTCCACTGCCCAGATCCGTTGGGTTGTTGCAATCATTGGAAAGCCATTCAGGCACCTGAAACTCATGCCTTTGCTCGGTAATTTCACCGGTCGAAGGTTGAGTAAAGCAGATTTGGTAATGAAATTTTTGAGTGACAATTCCATGTGCTAACAAAGATGTCTGAGCATAAAATCCCAAAAACAACAAACCACAAAATCGTAAAAACCTGTTCATCCTCTTGTTTTAAGTTGATTACAATAATAAAAATCTCCCCGGCATTACACCGGCCAGAAAACCAAACTTATCCGTAACGGTGGGAACCGCCTGCTGAAAATGCTGACTTTCGTACAGCCAATAAATCGTAAAGTTAAAGAAAGGAAGGTAAAAACCAAATTTAAGTACACAATTGCAGTTCTCCCTGAATGGTCATTTTATAATTTTCGCCCATGGAAAAATGTTTAAAAACCACATAATTTTTTATTAACAATTCGTTAAGGAAAATTAAATGGCAAAACAATTCCCAAAATATACCTGATAAAAAATATAATTTTTTTCGATTAGTTTTCTAATAAATTTATAACAGTTGCTTTTTTCTTTAGACGGGCACCCATATTACATCAATAAAAAAGCCGGCATTCGGGGGAATAGCCGGCTCTTCTCTTTTACGCCTCCTGGAGAATCCTGTCTCCAAATGCAATTAGCACCATCAAGGCAATAATGAAAATGATCATGGGGGGTATTTTTGACAAAGATATGACAAAAAATTGCATTTGTCAAGTGACAATTGCTGAAAAATCCAAAACAAACCTTTTCTGCCAGATGATAAAAATCATTGCTTTTAAATAAAATTTATGGCGTTATAATTTTTACTTATAAAAACTCTCGTTTACTTTTGCCCCACAAACATTTCGAAGATGCAAAAAGGAACTATTTGGTTGTGGGCTTGCATTAGCCTATGGATGATGACAGGTTGCAGTCACGAGGAGTCGTCATCTCTGGACGCGCAATTGAGTCAGCTCATCCCTGACAAGGGTAGATTTATCCTGCCATCAGAAACAGACTATGCCTCTATACCGCAGTCTGATGCGAATCCCTTAACCCGGGAAAAGATCGAACTAGGGAAGTTATTGTTTTTCGAACCCATATTTGCGAATGAAGCCAGGCACTCTGACTTAAAATACACATTTACCTGCAGCAGCTGCCACGTGCCAGAATCAGGATTCAGACCTGGAAGGATGCAGGGCATCGCTGACGGTGGATATGGTTTTGGCCTAAAAGGAGAAGCGCGGCTGAAATACCCCTATTACCAGCCCAATGCCATTGATGCCCAGGGTGCACGCCCCCTTGTCACGCTCAACGTCGCTTATGTGCAAGCTTCGATGTGGAACGGCTCCTTTGGCACAGAAGGACCGAATGCCGGAACCGAAGCTCTGTGGGGTCTGTACGATCCCGCCACAGCTACAAACCACAAAAAACTCGGCACCCTGGAGAACCAGAACATCGAAGGACTGAAGACACACAGAATGCTCTATACTCGCGAAATTATCGAAGCGGCCGGATACAAAGATGCTTTTGATAAAGCACTTCCGGATTTGCCAGAGGACCAAAGGTATTCACGTATTGGGGCAAGTCTGGCCATTTCAGCATACCTTAGACAAAATCTGACCAACCAGGCTCCCTTCCAGCATTGGCTAAAAGGCAATGAAAACGCACTGTCTGATGAGGAAAAAAGAGGCGCCATCCTGTTTTTCGGCAAAGCCAACTGCGTCAGTTGCCACTATGAAAAAAATCTGGGTTCTATGCGCTTTGAAGCTTTGGGCGTAGATGATTTGTACGAACATGGCGGACTGAATACCGGTCCCTCAGACAGACGAAATATGGGTCGCGGTGGATTTACCGGAAAGGCTGAGGATATGTTTAAGTTCCGGACACCTCAACTTTACAACCTGGCGGATTCCGGTCCTTATTTTCATGGAGGATCCATTGAAACACTGGAAGGTGTCGTTCGATACTTTAACACGGGTAAAAAGCAAAATTCCCGGATACCTGATTCTCAGCTGGCACCTTTTTTACGACCAATGGGACTCACCGACGAGGAAGTGAAAGACCTGACAGCCTTCATTTCCTCCGGACTGAGAGACCCGAATCTCAAGCGCTATGTGCCGGAGAGAGTACTTTCAGGCATGTGCTTTCCAAACAATGACAAGGCATCAAAAATCGATATGGACTGTAATTGATGTCAGACTACAGGCAAGGACACGTATCCCTTAAATTCACTGTCAGAGGCAAAAACCTCCTCGGTATAGTCTTTCAATTCGTTGTAAAGTGTATCTCGTTCCATTGGTCTACGTGACACCTGTCGAATCAGCTGCACCAACTGCTCGGTAGTCAGCGAAGGATTTTGCTCCTCCGACCCAGCCATGGAATAAATTTTTGTAGTGTCATCAATGGTGCCGTCGATATCATCCACTCCAAAAGACAGGGAAAGTTGGGCCATATCCCTTCCAATCATAGGCCAGTATGCTTTGATGTGGTCAAAGTTGTCGAGGTAAATTCTGGAAATGGCATAATTGCGTAAATCCTCAATCGAACTCGTCTCCTGTAAATGCGAAAGCTGGTTGTTTTCATTTCGGAATTTTAATGGAATAAACGTTTGGAATCCTCTCGTCTTATCCTGCAAGGCTCTGAGCTTGGACAGATGATCTACGCGGTGTCCAAAGTTTTCGATGTGTCCGTATAGCATAGTGGCATTTGACTTCCCTCCCAGCTCATGCCAGATTTCGTGAATGCGCAACCACTGGTCTCCGGTGCATTTTCCTCCGGCGATCTGATCGCGGATTTCTGGGTGGAAGATTTCAGCTCCCCCACCCGGCATGGAATCCAGTCCGGCGTCCTGCATCCGTCGCATGCCTTCTTCGTAGGAAATTTTTTCTTTTTTAAAGATGTAATGATACTCAACCGGTGTCAAGGCCTTGATGTGGAGCTCAGGCCTGTGTTTTTTTATATCCTGGAATAACTTTTCATAAAAACTGACGTCGTACTGGGGTAAAACTCCACCCACGATATGGACTTCGGTGACCGGTTTTCCGTCATAACTCCGTACAATGTCCATGATTTGTTCATGTGTATATTCCCAGCCCTCTTCCCGCTTTTTGATCAACCGGGAATAGGAACAAAATGTACAGGTGTACAGACAAACATTTGTTGGCTCAATGTGAAAGTTGCGGTTAAAGTACGTTACATGCCCGTGCTTCCGTTCGCGGATCAGATTGGCAAGTGTACCCAGGTAGGATATTGTGCCATGATCAAACAAGTACAAGCAGTCATCGTCGGAAATTCTGCTTCCCTCCTGCACCTGTTTTGCGATAGCCTTCAATCTGGAATCCAGCAGACTGTCACTGAAAATCGAATCCAATTGTATTTGGGCTGACATACTAGGTTTTAGACTTCGAAACAACATTTTAGAAATTTTGATGCATTCCAGACCAAAAATTCCTGAAAAAAACGCGTATTTTACCTTAAATTTCAGTTTGATTCATGCTTTCCATTGCCATACCCATTTTTAACCAGGATGTCAGAACCCTGGCCTATACGCTGGCAAAGCAGTGTGCAAAAGCAGGCATCTCCTACCAGATTCTTTGTTTTGATGACGGTTCCACACAAAAATTCAGAGACCTAAATAGAGAACTAGGTTCGAAGATGCATATCAACTACACAGAAATGCCCGAAAATCTGGGTCGAAGCCGTATTCGAAACTGGCTCGGCAAACTGGCGGGCTTTGAGTACATCCTTTTTCTGGATGGCGACAGCGCGGTAAAGTCAAAAGATTTTATCTCTACTTATGTCAAAAACACACCTACGAAATCTGTGATCTATGGTGGGAGAGTCTACCAGACCAGAAAACCCGCCAGAAAGAAAGTGCTGCACTGGAAGTATGGCAAAAACCGAGAGTCGCTTTCTGCAAAAAACAGAACCAAGCAGCCTTACCTGAATTTTCAGTCTAATAATTTTCTGATTCCGGCAGGTATTTTTCAGGATTTGCCCTTTGATGAATCGATATCCGGCTATGGCTATGAAGATTTGCTGTACGCCCAGAAACTAAAAGAAAAGGGAATCGAGGTCAAGCATATACACAATCCTGTGCTACACGACGGTTTGGAAACCAATGCCGTATTTGTTTCGAAAACGAAAAAAGCCATAGAAAATCTGGTATTGTTATACAAGCACAAATCATTGACGGAAACACGTCTAACCAAAATTTATACACAACTCAAAGGTCGTGGCCTACTTCAATCCGCGCAATCTTTGCTGGCACGGTTTGATCACAAACTTGAGGCAAATAATTTATCAGAAAATCCCAGCATATTTTACTTTAACCTCTGGAAACTGTCCCTTTTCATCAAACTAATGCAGTCATGATACAAAAATCTCTCCTTCGAATCGATGCATTTCCAATATCTTT
>JAJTEZ010000103.1 GCA_021298335.1 Saprospiraceae bacterium
AATTCGGTAAATGCCTTGTGGTGGAATGCAGACACCGGAATCCTGGCCAGTGCGGGTGACGATCGTGTTATGCGGTTATGGCAACACATGCATATTTGAGAGCTAAAGTATTAGAGTATGGGCAAAAAAAAACGGGAGACAATATCTCCCGTTTTTTTTTCAGTACCTCAGTCATTCAGAGGAATGCCAGAGTGGTAGCCTCTGCTACAATGTGCTAACCTATTATTTTATACCCAGTGCGGCCAGTACTTCCAATGTAAGATCGCCATATGCCAGTCCATTTTTTTTCTGGAATGCGGTGATGGCATTGTTTGTGATTTCATCCATTTTTCCGGTTACGTCAACCTGATAACCATTGGTGATCAAGGCTTCCTGTATGCGCTGAACCAACTTTTCAGAGCGGTTTTTTGCGCACACGATGTTGACTTCTTTCATGCCACCTTCTTTTACGATGACTTTGATTTTTTCTTTTCTGATTTCGTGTTCTTCCGTTTTGTCAGGTCCTGAGAGAGTGTACATGTTCATGGTGATGGCGGGGATTTCTTCTTCTACCTCGATGTAACAATCTTCAGGATTCGGAGAATAACAATCGCGGCTTTTTTTGCGCTTTACTTTTTCCTTTCTTCCTTCCACAACTTTGATTTTTGTCACAGTCACGCTTAGTCCGGTGGTGTCAGTGCCTGTGAAAATATAGTGAACTTTTTCTCCATCACCCCAGACAGGATCTGACATCAAATTTGCCTTACATTCGAGTTGCGTGTTTTTTTGAGCCACTGAGACCACTGTAAAGCAGACAGTTATACAAATTGAGTAAAAAAGTTTCATTGTTGTTTTGAATTAATTGTACATATTTCAAAAACAAATATACGACGATTCTAAATATATCCATCTTTTTTCTAAAAAAATATAAATCAATTCGAAACAGTATCTAAAAAATACTAATATAAATGCCAATATTGTAATCGTTTTTACACAACTTAAACCTGTTGTTCATCCTGGTTGTTTTCATTTCCTGAAATTCTTACAACATGATACGATTAGTTGTCATACTTCTGTCTGTTTGGGGTTGCGGTATTCCAAGGCAGGCTGTTACCCCAAAAGGTTCAATTGGGACCGTACCTTTATCGGGCACATACCCCACCGATCTGGTGCTGCACTATAAACTTTATAAGGCGGGTGTGACTGATACCGTAAACAATGCTTTGGCAGACGCATTGAGGGGACCGTTTGATTTTTCTTCGTATGGCATTGAAGTTGCACTTTCCAAGGCCGGTTCGGCCAATGTGGAACTCCAGGGCAAAAGTGTTCTGGTGATTGTACCCGTGCAGGTACAGGTGATAAAGAAGACTTTTCTGACAGATTTCAAGGCAAAGGGCATTATGGAGATGAGTTTTGTGAGTGATATCGAAATTGACAGTGTCTGGAATCTGAAGACAAAAACGCGGCTCAGCGACCACCGCTGGAAAGAAAAGCCGGTTTTGTCTCTTGCTGGATTTTCAATACCGATAGAAACGATCTCTGACGCAATAGTCACCCGAAGTAAGCCGGCCATTGAAAAAAGTATTGATGAGTCTGTCAGGGAAAGTTTTCAGTTGCGTACCAAGATGCGGGAGACCATGGCACTTTTTGCCACGCCTTTTACGATCGATACGCCGATGCAGGCCTGGATTCATATCAAACCTGAACGGTTTCAATTGAATAAAATTACCAATGGGAGGCAATATGCAACCGGAAAAATTGGGATGTCAGCTACGTCGACCTTTAGTACGTCACAACTTGCTGTTCCGCCTGCAAAAAGTGGATTGCCAAAGGTGACATGGACGGACAAGATGGGAGATACTTCTGTATTTCGATTGCTTGCTGATATTCGAAGTGATCACGTGACAAAATCCTTGCAAACGGCTCTAATCGGGCAAACGTTTGCATCAGATGGCAAATCCATCACGATACAGCAGGTGGAGGTTGGTTTTTTGCCCGGCAGTGTCACAATATCAGTACAAACTACCGGAAGTTTTAAAGGCACCATTCTGATCAGTGGTACGCCCCAGACGGGCAATAATTCCGGTGAAATCACATTTCCTGTCCGGGATATTCAGGTGAAAACAAAGAATCTGCTGCACAAGGCTGCGGCGTGGCTTGGCGAAGGAAAAATCAGGTCGGAGCTGGAGAAGAAAATGCGTTTTTCGCTCAGAGATGTGCTGACAGGAGCGCAGCAGGAAGTGAATGCGCAACTGCAGGAAATGAAGAAAAAGTACGATCTGGATATCACAGTAGGTCTGGGCAGTGCGCAGGTAGAATCTTTGGAATTGCGTGAAGGCAGGCTCCTTGCTTTGCTACAATGCCGTTTTTATCTTGGCATTGGCATCCGGGACTTTCGGTCTTTCGGCAAGTTTTGAGAGGTAGAGGGGTTGAGTGGTTGTCGGCACTGAGATGAATACGCACGGCAGTACAAACGGCACTCTCAAACAGAGCTAAAAGACGACAAGGCTCTCGAGATGGAAAGAATTTATGTGCTAAAAGAATTTCACGGGGAGTTTGGAAGGAAAATCCAAGAGCAATCAGGTTTTACAAGAAGAATGGTTTTTTGGAATTTGACAAACACATTTTCAGACTGGGAGATGATGAACAAACTGATATTGAAAACCAACGAATGAGATTCAAAAGGCAGCTACCTCACCCTCTGTAAATGACTTTACTTATGACATTGAGCAAAATATTACTTTTTAGTTTTTTGACAACTGTGATTTCTTGCAAAGGACAGGAAAACACAAACCCAGTTAAACGCCCAAACCCTTCAAAACCAAGACCGACAGTTGTAAAAAACTTCAGGTCGGTTGGTTTGGCCCCGGATTTTGACACGACCTTAGTCAGTCAGTATATCAGAAGTATTTTTCAGGATTCGAAAGGGAATTTATGGTTTGGAACTATTGATGAAGGGGTTGTAAAGTATGACGAAAAAACGCTAACCTATTTTTCCAATTCGGATGGTTTTATAAATACCTCAGTCTTTGCAATCACTGAAGATAAAAGTGGAAATCTTTGGTTTGGAACTGACCAAGGCGTTTATAAATATGATGGCAAGGTCTTTAAGCAGTATCATCAAAAAGATGGACTGAACCATATTGATATCAGTCGAAAAGGCATCCTTGTTGACAAATCAGGTACCATTTGGATAGGTACGCACAGTGGCGTTTACCGATATGACCCGTCTGCCGAACGTAGAGGCGGTCAAAGTTTTTCATTATTTCAACCACTTGCTTCGATCAATATTGCCGGCATGATGGAAGACAAGAGTGGCAACATTTGGTTTGCTTCCTCCGACAAAGGCGTTTTCCGCTATGATGGCAAAACCATCACCAACATCGCAGAAAAGGAAAAATTAGGGGAAAACTATGCGGGTGGTATGGCACAGGATCATGCTGGCAATATGTGGTTTACCATGAAAAACGGCATTTGCAAATATGATGAAAAAACTTTAACGGAATTCACAGCCAAGGACGGCTTAGGTGGAACTGAATTTTGGGGCATCATCATCGAACAGTCAGGGGTAATTTGGGTGACAGCCCGGGGCAGTACCACGAGATTTGACCCTGCAGTTCCTTTACCGGATGCGTTTACGGTATTTACACCTGCAGACGGCTTTACTTGTTGTGTTCAAAGTGTGTTTGAAGACAAATCAGGAAGGATGTGGTGGGGTACCGGACAAGGACTCTACCGATTTGACGGACAACGATTTTATCAAGTAAAACAAAATGGACCCTGGTAGGACTACAAAATCAGATGAAACCCAAAATAAAGGGCTTCTCCGATAAAAATATTTAGAGAATGAAGTAATTTTAATCCACTTTTCAGGGTTTTCTAAAATTCTGACCACTGGCCAGAGAATTTGGCTTGAAAAACAATCTGTTGATTTTACCATGGTATAAAAAAATCATTGAAAAATTGGACTGCTATCTTAAATTATGATGACAACAAAACCAGAACATGATGAGCGAATAGCGAAAATGACATTCGCTTCAGTTTATCCGCACTACGTTACGAAAGTTGAACGGAAAGGCAGGACAAAGGAAGAGCTACATCAAGTGATAGAATGGCTGACTGGATTTGATGCTAATTAACAGCAAGAACTTCTTGATGAAAAAATTACTTTTGAAATATTTTTTAAAATAGCAAAATTGAACCCAAATGCAGAAATGATAACTGGGGTAATTTGTGGTTATCGAATTGAAGAAATCGAAAATCCGTTAACACGGAAAGTAAGGTATTTGGATAAGTTGGTATACGAATTGGGGAAAGGACGGAAAATGGAAAAGATTTTAAGAGGTAACAATATGGTCTCCAAAACTTAAGAAGTTAGTTGGTTCTGTCATACTACCTGCAGATTTTGACGAGGAGAAAGAATTGCGTTCAGCAATGGAAAAGAAACACATGACATGATCAAAGTATTGCTACTATTATCAACACGTAAATGAGTATTATAAACATTTGGCAAGGGTAAGTTTGAATTATGAATCAATGGTTTATGAAAAATCTATTCCATTTTGGCTGATGCTTCCGAAAGCATTCATTTTTGAAAAGGATTAGTGCAGTAAAACCAACCCAACAGGTCGAGTGGACTGTAGCAACTAAAATTATCAATAATAATTCAAAAAAAAACTACTTAAAATAGTGGATAAGTTTTTTATTTATCCGTCTCACCAAGCCCGGGCCCTCATACACCATGCCGGTATAGACCTGGACGAGGGATGCCCCTGCCTGTAACTTTTCCATCGCTGCCTCAGGACTATCAATGCCACCTACACCGATGATGGGAATGGTGCCGCCAGACCTCTGAAACAGGTATCTGATGATTTCAGTAGACCTTTCTCTCACCGGGGCACCACTGATGCCTCCCAATCCCAGATCTTTTGTGTTGGTACGGAGTTTAGAACGGTCAACAGTCGTATTTGTGGCGATGATACCGTGAATGCCTGTTTGTTGAACAATGTCAACGATATCATCCAGTTGATGTTCCGTCAGATCGGGGGCTATTTTCAATAATATTGGTTTGGGCTTTGATTGGGCTATATTTGCCTCCATCAAACCATGCAATAGCCGGGCCAGAGGTTCTTTGTCCTGCAGTTCTCTGAGAGCTGCCGTGTTTGGCGAACTGACGTTGACGACAAAGTAATCTACATACTGAAATAATGTATGGAAACAAGCCAGGTAGTCTTCAGCCGCCTGTTCATTGGGTGTTGTTTTGTTTTTGCCAATATTCCCGCCAAGAATAATGCCTTGCTTCCTGTGCTTGCTCAACCGCAAGGCTACCTCTTCCATGCCTCCATTGTTGAAGCCCATCCGGTTTAGAAGAGCAAGGTCAGTGTGAAGGCGAAACAGCCTTGGTTTCGGATTACCCTCCTGAGGCCGGGGAGTAATGGTGCCAATTTCAATAAAACCAAACCCCAGGCATGACAATTCATCGATGTATTTTCCTTCCTTGTCAAAGCCCGCTGCCAGTCCCACCGGATTAGGGAAGTCAATGCCCCAAAGCGTGCGTTTCAAGGCTTCATGCTCCACTGTCAGGACCTTTTTTATGATGAACTTCACTCCCGGTATAGAAGCGAACAGTGAAAAAAGGGCCATTGTCAGACCATGGGCCTTTTCCGGAGGCAGCAGGAAAAGCAAGGGTTTTAAAATCGTCCGGTACATACCACAAACATACTGCAATACCGGCAATATTCAATGTCTGACAGAGATTATCGCCTTCAAATCAAGTAGATTGTTATCCTGAAAGTGCATTAGACTAAAATCTTTTTGAGCAGTTTTTCAATTTACACTAATTTTGAAGCATGCAAAGATTAAGTTCACAGGCTTACGGGTATTTCATATGGACAATGCTGTTGCTGGCAGGCGCGGTTAGAGGCCAGCATGGGCCTGCTTTGGTCAATTATACTGTTGCACAATACAATGCCCACAATCAAAACTGGTCTGTGACCCAGTCTGAAGACCACACCATTCATAGCGCAAACACGGATGGTCTGCTTTCTTTCAATGGAAATGAATGGCAATTAAACCGGCTACCGTCAGGAAAAATTGTTCGATCGGTTTGCGCTGCCGGCGACAGAATTTACGTGGGGGCTTATGCAGAAATTGGGTACTGGCAAAAAGACAAATGCGGCAATTACAAATACACCGAACTGACACCAGCAGTTTCTGCTGCCTGGATTGAGAAGGAGGAAATCTGGAACATCGTCAGGTCTGGAAAAAACATCTATTTTCAATCCTTTTCCCTCCTCCTGAAATACGATGGGAATCGATTGGAAAAGGTGGGCCTTCCTGGTAGTATCATGTTTCTGCATCAGGTAGACAGTCGACTGTTGATTCAGTCACTGAGCTTCGGTATTTATGAGATTTTTAACGACGATCATATTGAATTGCTGAAAGGTACGGAGTTTTTTGCTGATAAAATCGTAACGGGCATTACCCCTATGCCTGGTAAAATGAAACAGGCACTGCTGATTACAACAAGCCGGCATGGTGTTTTTTCGTTTTCGGATCACAAAGCCAGTCATTGGCATCCTGAGATGACCGGGTATTTTGTGGATGTTCAGATCAACCACAGCCTGTTGACAAAAGGGGGGCTTCTGGTATTGGGTACCATACGCGATGGTGTATTGTTGTTTTCTGCTGATGGGCAATTGCAGCATCATTTTCATACCGCCAATGGTTTGCAAAACAATACGGTGATATCGATGTATGAAGATCTGGATGGCCAACTATGGCTGGGCCTCGACAGGGGCATCAGTGTAGTCCGGATTCATGATTCTACGCAATACTATTCTGACGTGGCTGGTACTCTTGGTACTGTTTACACCATGGCAATGCATGAAAACCAACTCTATGTCGGTACCAATCAAGGCTTGTACAAATCTGTGGCGGGCAGCTATTTTTCGTTGGTTAAGGGCACTCAGGGCCAGGTTTGGCAGTTGTTTCACGTAGATGATCAGCTACTTTGCGGTCATAATGAGGGCACATTTTCTATCATTGGAGGCAATGCCAGTCGCATCTCACCTGTGACGGGTGGGTGGTTTTTTGGAGGTATTCCCGGAAGATCAGACGTGTTGCTGCAGGGCACCTATACCGGGCTTGCTGTATTTCGAAAGAGGGTGGGGAAGTGGGTCTTTTCCCATAAGGTCGAGGGATATACACAGCCTATCAAAAAATTGATCTGTCAGAAACCAGGCCAGGTTTGGGTTGCCGGACCAAATACCGGTGTTGCTTTGCTCACACTGGATGCCACATTCACTCAAGTCCTGAAAGTACGAGATTTTTCTGGTCAGCAAGGAGGATTGCCCCAGCATCTCAATGCTGATCTGGCTGAATTTGAAGGCCAGATCGCTGTCTATGACGGAACTACCTATTTTACATTTGACACCACTGAACTGAAATTTCGCGAGTTTTCCTGGTTGAATGAGGGAAATGCAGATTTTCTGATCCGAAAAATTCATGGGGCTCATCAAAATGACTGGTTTAAGGTATTTGCCGACTCGATCGTCTGGATGAAAGGACGGACCAGGTTTCAACTGATCCCACTCAAGGGAAACCGGGATTATCATGGAATTGCGAGGTTGGCAGACAGCCAGGTGGGATTTAGCTTGAATGAAGGGTATGCCGTCCTGGATCTTGCACACCCCGAATGGTCAGCCAAGGAAAGACCGCTTCAATGGAGTCGTGTCATTTCATCTACAACTGGGTCCTGTATTCCCCTGGATGACAGCCGTTCGCTGGAACTCCCGTTTGAAGAAAATAGTTTAAAAATCTATTTTTACGATGCACTGTTTACCTTCGGAAAAAGCTATAAATACCGCATAAAACCCGGATCAGATAACTGGAAAACCTGTACAAGCGGGGGATATACCGAATTGACCAACCTAAGTCCCGGTAGCTATGAAATTGAAGTTTTGCGAATGGGCAGCAACACTCCGACAACGCTTTATCTGACCATCCTCCCCCCCTGGTATCTCAGCTCGTGGGCAATCCTGATCTATCTGGTTGCTATTGGATCGCTGGCTTTCTGGATGATTCGCCTCTTCAACCGACGACTCATGAGAGAGAAACAACGTCTGGAGCTGGAAAACGACCGCATCTTACGGGAACATAAAATCCGCATGGAAAATGATCGCCTCGTTCAGGATAATCTGATGAAAAGCAGGGAACTTGCCAATGCAACTATGCATTTGGTCCAGAAAAATACATTGCTACAAGACATCAAGGATGAAATCACGGCAATCCGTAAAACTGGAGATCATGTATTGACAGCGCGGGATTTTCAGTTGATTATGCGCCAGATCAACGATAATCTGACGGTCCAGGAAGATAAAAACCTATTTGATCAAAGCTTTGAGGATGTACATGCCCCATTTCTTAAAAAATTGAAGGCCGATTTCCCGTCACTTTCTCCTGCCGATCTACAACTGGCAGCATATATCCGGATGAATCTTGCCTCGAAAGAAATAGCACCGTTGTTTAATATCAGCCTGCGTGGCCTGGAAAATAAGCGGTATCGGTTGCGCAAAAAACTTGGCCTTTCCAACGATGACTCTTTGTCGGATTTCTTTTTAACACATGAGTAATGTCCCCGAAAATCAGCACATTCCTTCTTTGTAAAGATATAAATGGCGTAGTCATGGCGTAGTCTGATTTTACGCTATTTATGCAAACTGATGTATTATTGCAAGTTGATTTTTGAAACGGTACTTTCTGAAAGTAAGGTGCATTTCAGTTTACATACATTATCGTTAGAGCCATGCGTATTATCTCTTTGCTATGTTTAATACTTTTGTCCCTGCAACTTTCTGCTCAGGAAAAAAAGTTGACGGGAAAAGTAACAGATTCCTCTTCCGGTGAAGCAGTCATTGGGGCGTCAGTCTTGGTCGCGGGGACCAATCGCGGGACTATCACGGATGTAGATGGTGCATTTGTGCTGAATGTTGCTCGGGATGAGAAAATCTCGTTTTCGTACATAGGGTACACCACACAAAACATCTTATTGACAGATGCAGTGTTGTCAACCGGCCTGAACGTTGCGTTGGTCGCTGACAATGTCATCCTGGAACAAGTGGTGGTGGTGGGCTATGGTGCCCAGCGTAAGGTGGATATCACAGGTTCCACAGTATCAGTGAAAGGGGAGGAGCTCGCGAGGCAGCCAGTGATGACGGCCACGCAAGCACTGCAAGGTAAAGTAGCCGGTGTTCAGATCATTTCCAGCGGTCGGCCAGGTTCGTCGCCCAATATCCGGGTTCGTGGTACAGGCACTGCTCTGGCAGGAACTACAGCACTTTTTGTGGTCGATGGTGTACTGACTGACGACATCAGCAATATCAATACAGCGGATATCGTCTCACTGGATGTACTCAAAGATGCCTCATCCACGGCAATCTACGGTGCGAGAGGAGCCAATGGCGTAGTGATCATTACTACAAAAAAGGGAAATGCAGGTGCCACAAAAGTGCAGTACAGTCAATTTACCGGTTTTCGCGCTGCCGCCAATCTCGTAGAAATGGCGAATGCTGAAGAATATGCAAATTATGCATCTTCCGCTTCCGGTACGCTGGTCAATGCAGGAGACTATGACACCGACTGGTACGGCCAGATCCTGCGCAATGCTTTTACCACAAACCACACGGTTTCGATCAGCGGGGGATCAGACAAGACCACACATTTTCTCGCATTTGGATTTCTTGAAGATGAGGGCACAGTGCTGAACAGCAAGTTCAGCCGCTTTACGGTTAGGTCCAATACGGATTATACGTTGAGTAAATATGTTAAAACCGGGTTAAACGCTTCCTTTACACGATCGCACGACAACGCCGTCAATCTGGGTACAGCTTACAACAATGCCTATCGGGCAGCCCCCATCATTCCCGGGCAGATCGATGGCAGGTATGGCAATACCTCGGTGTACCAGAATGTAGGTAATGCCATACTCGACCTGAACAATAATGATAATAAAAACATACAGAACAGGATCCAGTCATCCGTCTACCTCGAGCTACAGCCATGGAAAAACCTTTCTTTCCGCTCTTCAATGGGGGGTGATCTGATCAGTGTCTCAGATAGGAGATACAATTACCAGTTTTTTAATGATGAAGTGACATTTCTATCAGCAGGGGGCAACCAGCGCAACCTGCAAAGTTCACTGCACATGCGCAGCGACAACAGTTTCCGTTGGGTGTGGGATAATATCGTCACCTACCGAAAGGAATCCGGCAAGCACAATTTTACAGCAATGGCTGGGACTACTGCTGAGGCGTATAGCCAGGCTTGGTCTTCTGCATCGCGGTTGCAGGTGCCGGCCAATAAAGACTTATGGTACATCACCGGATTTCACCCGATAATCGCTGGGGCTTTTTTCCATCAGCAGGCGCAGGCTGGATTGTAAGCAATGAGTCCTTTATGCAGGACAACCCACTTTTTGACCAGCTTAAATTACGGGCTTCCTGGGGTAGAGTAGGCAATGACCGCGTTCCTTCAGATGCCTTCACCGTCACAGTAACGCCCAATCTGGCATACCCATTTGGAGGAGGAATTGCAACGCCGGGAAGTGCAATCACACAAATCAAAGACCCCAATCTGAAGTGGGAAACAACAGAAGAATTTGATTTGGGAGTGGAATACTCTATGTTGGACGGGAAATTTTACGGAGAAATCGGCTTTTATGATAAAAAATCACGAGACCTGCTCATCAATGTAAAAGTGCCTGCTGTCATCGGCGATGCTGATGGAGTAGTACTCACTAATGCTGCGTCAATCCGGAATACCGGTTTTGAACTTTCCGCAAACTGGCGGCATCGGATGAATGAAAACGCCAGTTACAGAGTGGGAGCCAACCTTACGCTCAACAGAAATGACGTGATCGGATTGAATGGCGGGCAGCCTATCCTCGATGGAGGTGTTGGCGCCGGTCAAATTTACTCTACT
>JAJTEZ010000104.1 GCA_021298335.1 Saprospiraceae bacterium
TCCCTGTACCTCTGCTCCCGGATGTTGATTCAGGTTTTTAGCGATGCTGTCATCGAGTTCCTGCTGGTTGAGGCCGGTGATACAAACGTCATGCCCATGACCAGCAAATAAGTTTGCCGTGGCAAGACCGATGCCGGAAGTTCCCCCTGTGATCAATATTTTTTTACCCATTTTCCTGTTTTTCAAAAGTACGCGTGCTGATAGTTATACCGCTTTTTTGATCTCTTTCAATAATTGATCAAGATAGGGCTTGAAATGCACCTCTACTGTGTGTCTTTTTCCAGGAAGGAATTCCTTAGCAATACGGTCGGCTTCAGCTTCCGCCAGCAGTTTCAGATTGGCAGGCAACTTCCATGCACCATCCACGTAGCTGGCCACGAGTTTTCCCTGAGCCTCTGAAAGTGGCCAAACAGCGCCCTGAGGCTGCACCAGGCCAATAAATATCAAATTTTTTATTTCTGGATGAAACATACGAAGATACAATGGAATACGGTCGGCTTCAGTATAGTCCAGCAAGTCAGGGTCAAAAA
The DNA here is from genome assembly GCA_021298335.1 of Saprospiraceae bacterium. Classification (GTDB taxonomy): domain Bacteria; phylum Bacteroidota; class Bacteroidia; order Chitinophagales; family Saprospiraceae; genus OLB9. The sequence goes on from JAJTEZ010000104.1 coordinate 531, forward strand.
AAGGAGTGGCAATTTTGTATCCTGTGGCGCCGATAATCACATCAAACTCCTCTGTTGTTCCATCTGTAAAAGAGACACTAAGATTCTCAACAAGCTCTATGCCGGGCCTAGCAGTCACCTTGCCATGTCGTAACATATAAAGCAACTCAGAATTCACTGTGGGATGATCTTTAGTTAATGGAAATTCCGGACTTTGCAAACCATAATCTTCATAGGTTCCAATCTGCAGGGCAAGGCTTTTTCTCCGGATCACATCTGCTAGAACTTCAGGAACATACCGAAGGGTATCATTAAATGTATCAGTGGGCTTTCCCATCATAAACTTGGGCACAATATAATGAGGTCTTCGCATACTGATCGTAACACTTTTTGCCACACGACTACACTCCACAGCACAATCACAGGCAGAATTCCCTCCACCAATAACCAGGACACGTTTACCCTTAAACGGCAGATTTTGTTTATAGGAATGAGAGTGTAAATATTCTCCTGTAAACTGCCCAAAGATTCTAGCATGCCGTGGCACCGAATGGTGACCATTGGCAACAAGCAACAGATCATAGTCTTGCGCCTCATCTGAGCCGGCGACATACAACTTCCACCTGCCTCCCTCTGCCGGAATGGCCTTTTCCACTTTTGTATGCAGGCGGATGTGTTGCATTAACCCAAAATATTCAACATAAGATTCGAAGTAGGCAAGGATCTGGTCATGTGATGGGTAATCCGGGTATTCTTCAGGCATCGGAAAATCCGAGTACTGGGATAAGCGCTTCGAACTGATGATGTGGGTTGTTTCGCAAACACTGCTGTGGCCCACATCCGTAGTAAACACCCAGTTCCCTCCAATCCGATCGTTTTGCTCAAAACACACCACTTCATGCTCACCTGTCCGAGTTAATTGTTTTAAGGCAGCAATTCCGGAACATCCGGCACCTATAATCGCAATCCGCATACTTCAATTTTTTCTTAAAAATAAAAAAGCTGTTGCAAACATTCGCCTGCAACAGCCAAAAATATTCCAATCTAATTCTATTCTATATTTATCTGATTCGAACCAAACGCTGGGTTGCAGTCCACTGGCCAGATCTCATAGTACATAAAATCATTCCAGTATATGCAGACCCTGACAGATCCACTTCCAGTTGATGTACTCCTTGATCAAGGTGGAAATCGCGCTTTTGAATGACTTTCCCGGTCACATCAGTCAGTGTCATTTCCATATCACTACTTTCAGGCACCTGAACCGTCAACACCGAAAGAGAGGTGAATGGGTTTGGCTGACTACCCAGAATAGCGATGGACGAAGGTATAGTACCCGTCCTAGGCACAAGAACTACCGGTAAACCTTCCATTTCAGAAGTATAGGCTGCTGCAGGAGTGATTTTTGATGTGATACTGACAGGTATGGAGTGCTCCATCTCTGTGTTCAGTCGGAAGACAAGTGTAAATAATTCTTCGCCGCCCTCCAGGAGTACGGGAGTTTGATAGTGCCAGGCTGTGGTAATCAATCCCTGCTTTGTGAGATGCAATCCCATGTTTTGTTCACCCACATATTTTCCCCCTTCCACTCCTTCAAAAGTCAGCATCGACGGGTCAAAAGACATAGTATACTGAAAACCATACACTTCAGTTTCTGTCGCATTCATGACCGGAACACGTATGAGGTCTCCACGCTTTCCGTTCACATGGTCCATCGTCAGAACCAACGGCTTTGAACTTCTGATTTCTGTAGAACGATCGTCAGGATTCACCGTAGCACTTTGATTGACATCTCCGATTTTTATAGCAAAAAAGTTTTGGTTGATCTTGTTCTCATTCAATGTCTGATACTCATATTTTTCTCCGAATGGGAATGGCTGGTTCAGATCAGGAAACTTATAGTCAGCCCGGATAAATCGCCATGAATGTTGCCCGTTAGGAAATTCACTTGCGATTCCCAGGATTCCCTTTCTCAATGCGATCAGGTCTGAGGAAGAAACTCTGCCGTTGTTATCTACGTCAGCTGCGATGACTTTCCTCGGATCAGAAAAAGCGTCCAATCCCAGAATGTGCCTTTGAATCATCACTAAATCAAGTGTTGAAATACCATTCAAGAATCCTCTTTGATCCGACATAGACAGTCCGTACTGAAATCCTCCAGGTAATCCCTGGAACATGAACGCCCCAGTTGTTGAAGTTTTGGAAGTTTTATTTTGCTCAGGCAAGGTACTTGTCAAGACCACTTCCACACCTTCCACAGGCAGTGTTCCAAATAATGCTTTTCCAGAAATGGAATACATCGATGTATTGTCTGGACAAAAATTTGTATTATCCTGCAGAAGCAGATTTACTGTACAGTAATCCTGATTGCCGGATAGGTCAGTAACGCTGACGTCTACAGCGATTTGCTGAGAAATGCCATTGGGTATGTCTGCACAACTGAATAATAAGCCGGAAGTATTGAATTCTGGGAGCCACTTCTGGGCTACACCATCCTTATATTCTGCTTCTGTTGCCAACTCACCCTTTCCTTTGAAATAGTGAACCACATTTCTCAAGTTTTCAACAGGAAGAGCTCCAAAAAATGTAAAAGTCAGTTGGTTGGATGGAGTACAATTATCAAAGGCACCTCTGTCAAAATCTTTGGCCCAGATGGCAATAGAACCATCAGAATTCATCACAGCAGTTGCAAGAGATGAAATGCAGTAAGGGCTGGGTTTTTTGCCATCATTCACAATCAAGGAATATGTACAATAAGATCTGTTGCCGCAACGGTCTTCCACTACCCACTTGATCAGATATTTTCCATTTTCCAACTCATGTGAAAACGTACCCGTATTTCCGGTAAGAACGAGGGTGGTTCCTGCTGCATTATATAACTCATATTTCCAGATAAAATCTTCTTTATTCTCGGTACAGTCATCTGTGACTTCCGGAGAATATTCCACCAGGCCTTTACAATTTCCAAATGTGGAAAATGTCCTGTCGTTGCATCCCTCAGTAAATACCGGAGCTGTTTTGTTTTGTAGCTTGATGATTTGGTTGTACACATAGAGACCTCGGCCAGGTATTGGATTGTTTTCATTATAGGTACACCAGTCAATCACTGAAGTGAAGCATGGCATTCCTCGGTAGTGTAATGTGCCGGCCATACGATATCATCATCGGGATCAGTGGCATCATCCTGATTTACATAAAACGGATTAGAATCAAATAAGGTAATCCTCTGTACACATGAGTGGGTATATCCCTGCCCATCTTTGACGGTCCAGGTTCTGCTTACCAGGCCGACACCACATTGGTTTATATTGGCTGCATCCTTGGATGTAACTTCCACTACGCCACAATTGTCAATATAGGCAGGACGTCCTGTGACATCCAGATTATTGTGATCTGCTTTACAATCAATGGTAATATCCGAAGGACATTTTGTAATATATGGGGGTAATTTGTCCTGTACATGCACTTCTACCATACAGGAATTGGAGTTACCATGGATATCAGTCACAAGCAATTCCACCATTACGGTTGTGTTTACCTCTTCACAGCAAAATTCTACAAAAGGGGCAAACTCAGCATTTACTGCACCACATGCAGTCAATGAAGCCACCGTAACCTGATCACACACCGCATTCGGGAGCACCCTGTCTTCCACTTTAACCGAAAACCGGCACTCACTGCTGTTACCGCATGCATCCGTTACGTGCCATCTGATTCTGTTTTCTCCTTTTACAAGGCCTGTCACCATCCTGGTGTCCTGGTCTGCATTGACATCTTCAAATTCATCAGTGTTGTCATTCAGGTAATTATAGGATATAAAATAGGTCACCTCGTCCGAACATTCAGAATCGATTTGTGGCAAAGGCACCACATAACTCGCAAAACAATCATGATCGTCTGTAGAAATTGTGACAACGTCAGGACATGAAAGTCCAGGCCCCTCATTGTCAAGTACTTTGATAATCTGATTGTGCACAATCACCTGTCCACTACACCACTCCAACACCTTATGTGTTCTGAGAAGCTTATATGATTTGTCACAAATATCGATTTTTACATCCACCGGTTCAAGAATCTGCACACTGGCACATAAATCTCCCGTCGGCTTTCCTGTAATGTCAGTCCCAGGTTTGGTCGTACCAAAATCAAAGCAAGTCAATGCTGCTTCATGGCCTGGCAGTCCGTCATAATTAGGCGGAAACTGCAGGGTAGCAAGGCTGTTTCTGTATACATATATAAACTGGCAGCAGGGGTCCGCAATATTTCCCTTTGGATCCAGACCCTTCCAGCAACGCTTTACAATTTTTGAATAGACACTGGCACAATCCTCTTGAACCACTTCATCTGTATATGTCAAAGTCGCCGAACCGCAGTTGTCTGCCCCATTCACGACATATGTATTATTTTCAATATGCGTATATGTCACATTGCCAGATACCGGAAATGGTACAAAAGCTCCCTGCTGAATGAAAATTAAATGTACCTGATTTACCGTACCACCATTACCGGACTGCTGATCAAAAATGGTTACTTTCCATTTTCCCTCCAGGGGCTTACCATTAAATACATCGAGAGACTGAAAAGGCTGAAAATTTCCTGCAATGGCTGCATCTGCAGGATCACAGGTATTCTGTAGGTCGGTAAATGTGCTTGAGGCAGTCTGATCAAGCGTAATCATCATATTCTGACCTATACAATTCAAGTCAAAAAACAACGGCACTGTTACTCCATCAGGAGAGGTAATGTTTGCTGATAAATCGGATACGCGTCCGTGGGTGATGTCCAGATAAATGTTCAAATCCTGGATCGTACTGCCCATTAAATGAGCCACATCAATATCAAATGTAGTCACGGAAGGCTCTTCAGAATCCAGAGCACCATTTTCGATGTAGGCTGACACAGGAACCCTCGGTGAGACGAAAGACCCCGGTCTAAGGTCTGTTGTACAGGTTGCGTAAACATCATGACATTCCAGCTGAGGAGGGAGTTTGTCTTCCACCAGGATTTCACCCCAACATCTGTTGCCATTGGGACCTGTCACCTGATAACGAAGAGTTTGACCCGACTGAGATGTAGTCACAACATCACCAATACTATTGCCATTGGTTCCAAAAATATCCACATCAAAATCATCAAAACAACCGTATTGCTCGCCTTCAAGGACCATGGCTGGAGTCAAAGATGTCGCACACTCATCATTCAGTGCAACGTTTACCTTGTCATTACATGCCATTACTCCACTAGCCCCACTAAACTGGTTTACTTGAATCATAAACGAACATGCCGTACTATTGCCCGCCGCATCTACCACCTGATAATTCATCAGGTGCTGACCGATGGGGAAGAAATCACCTTCCTTATACCCATTCGACAAATTGATGGTTTTGTAATCCTGAGGTACTGCACGTGCGCCAAACACAATGGAGTTGGCACTGTAGTCATCTGGGCCTTCTTCCTGAAATCCACCCGATAGACAATCAGGTGCACTGATGCTGGCCTCACTGTAGCCTGGCGCATTTCCGTCATTATTTCTTCCTATCTTAAATACACTGATATAAGGTGCATTGGTCACAACTTCCATAATATATTCAGATGACGCGGGAATATACACCTGCTGGTCAAAAGGAAGTGGCACAAACATAACACTTTGATTCATATTCGGAACATTGGTGGTGTAAGTCCCAATTTTCTGTCCTCCGGATGAATAAAAATTGAAGGTGACCAATGGATTGTTGTATGCTTCGTAAACTCCCAGATAAAGAGAAACGAGTTTCATATCCGTCGGACCCGAATGAAAAAATGTACGCCGATAGACAGTCTGGCCCGATGGACAATAGAGTGTAGCGCCAACCTCGTCAGTATTGTTATTGGGAAAAATACTGAGGTTCTGAACATCAATGTCAGGAAAACCAAAGCCAAATTGATCAATGGTTCTACCGCACTCCCCAGAGGCTAGGTTTATAGTCATGTTGCCAGGACAAGGCATAGCAAGCGTGGACTGACTTTTTTTACCCGCAACCTCCTTTCCAGGGACAGGTAAGCCGCGCAGCAAAGCTCTATCCGAACCGACAATTGCGACCCTCGTGTTATCCAGAGCGCTGCCAATTGCCGTAGTACAGACAACCAGCACCAGAATCGCGAAAAATTTTTTCATTTTTTTTGTTTTAGAATGATAAGATTGAAAAATTTTAGCTGACTTGTAAATGTTCGCAATATTTATATACTTTTAAAAAATTCATATATTATTGTTTATCAATATTTTATGAATTCATTTTTACAAATATTACAATAATTACTTATCTGTATATCTAAAAACAAATATTGTACCAAAGAACTATGCCACAAGTACAGTCAATTATGGGTAGAAGAAAAGTGATATTGATATGAACTGCTGAGTCCGATCCGAACCAGGATCCTTGTATTGGGGGCGATAGCTATGCATCACGGAGACAACTAAAAATACTGATGCCTTAAACCTAAAGATCGGGATTGGCGTTATAAATTTAAAGTAATAAGAAGAATTTATGCAATACCCTCTATTCACGAAAGTATATTACACAATCGGCGAAGCAGGGCAATTATTTGGTATTGCGCCCTCAGTAATTCGTTATTGGGAGGCTGAATTCGATGTGCTAAAACCTTCTAAAAATACCCGCGGCGAACGAAAATACACGCAAAAGGATATGAAGCTGCTGGCGGATATCCATTATTTGCTAAAAGACAAAGGGTTTACGATTGAAGGGGCCCGAAAGGAACTATTACACAGGAAAATGCAGGAAAAGGAAGAAAGACTAGTGGTAAACCGACTCCTCGATTTGAAAGATCGCTTATTGCAAATAAAAGAAAGAATGGATAAACTGTTTCATACACCTTGACAAAATAAAAAAGCACTCTTTGAGGATATCAAAAGAGTGCTTTTTTTTATTCCGAGTTCTTAGCTTATTGTCGTTGAGCAATTATAATTTTCTGGGTGTAAACTTTTTGGCCGTTGGAAAAGTCAATCAAGTACACGCCGTTTTTCAAATTACTGACGTCAAGGACTAACGTTTCTGATTCCAGGCTGGCTGTAAAATGTTCTGTATACACAGTTCTACCTGTCAGGTCAGCAATCCGAATCTTTCCCTGAAGTTCTTTTCCGAATGGTAACAAGAGAGTCAGTTCCCCATCCGAAGGGTTAGGAAATGCCTGAAATTCTTCATTTACCTGCTCCATACCATTGTCGTCCAACAAAGTACTTGACTGACGTTGAAGGGACGTAGAGCTGATTTCAGGAAGTAGATTGTAACAACTACTATTTGAAAAGGCTCCATTTTTAGAAAAGACTTTGACATAGTATGTGGTGGCATTTTGGGTATTATTATAGGCAATGACCTCATCAGCTGTACCAGAATTTTGGCTTTGACCAACCTGTGAACTTGATCTGTAAAGAATCATATCATAATCTGCGGGTAAGTTAGTTAATGTTACCCTTACATTTCTGCTGGCAGTCGTATTGTTGAATTTAAACCAATCCACGTCGGTAGCGGTACCGATCTTGGCGGAAATAGTCACACCAGGAGTGAGCGAAGATGCCTTATTTTTGGAATCATTGTTATTTGTACTATTTATATCATATGGGTCTGTGCAACCGGTACCTCCGGAAGTCGTAGTAAAATTTAGAATGGAAGAATAGCCTGACTGACCGCCTGTACAAACGGAAGCTACCTGTACGTTGTATGTTGTAGCAGGGCTCAGACCAGTAATTCCAACACTGTTTGTCGCTGATGAAATTGTACTCCAGGTAGTAGTTCCATTGGTTTTGTATTGCACTGAGTAGGATGTCGCACCGGTTACAGCCGCCCAGGAGATCGTAGCAGAAGTTGACGTCACATTGCTACTGGCTATACCGGTAGGAATATTGCAAGTGCCCGTACCTGGAGGCAGGCATCCTGGGGATGATGCCAGTGAAGCACGTACGCCACCGTCAAGAATGGCACGCATTCTTACTTTTTGTCCAGTTGTAAACATTTGCATGCAATTGTCATCCACATAGTCCATATAATTCATAAACATTTCAGCGCCACCACCGCTGCAAGAAGTTGTTTTTGGATGTGACGGGCAATTGTAGTTTGAAGTAGCATGAACGGGGGTATCGGTGACAAAATCGCTGCCACAATTTGCATCTCCCCAAATGTGGCGGAGATTGAGCCAGTGACCTACTTCGTGAGTGGCTGTTCTGCCGAGATTGAAAGGTGCAAGAGTAGACCCTCCGGTTCCGGTACATCTGTAATCCAGTACGACGCCATCCACGGCGGCATTTCCCCCCGGGAATGTGGCATATCCAAGAATTCCATTCCCTATGTTGCACACCCAAATATTGAGGTACTGCCCGGCAGGCCAGGCGTCCAATCCTCCCTTATTGCTATACTTAACACTCGTTGTCGTTCCCCAGGAAGTCTTTGTTGTGGATTTTCGCTCTATTCCGGAGGTGGCTGCTCCAGTTGGACTTTGGGTAGCCAGGCAAAACTCTACTTCACTATCGGCAGCTAACCCAATAAAATCCTGGGGTATTGCAGTCTTGTCTGCATTGGTAAACCGAAAGTCATCGTTCAGTACATCAAGCTGTGATTGCAGCTGCGCATCTGACACATTTTCTGCTGCTGTTCTGTACAAGACATGAAAAACGACCGGTATTGTTACTACAACACGAGCTCCATTTCTTTTTCCAAAATTGCGGGTAAACTCGTTTGTTTCCTGCTCAATTGCCTCCATCCTGGATTTGAGTGTGGGGTCGCTTTTGATTGCTTCCTCCAAAACATCCATGGTAATGCAATTTCGCTGGGCATGTGTATTCCATGCTACTAAAAATAATAAGGTTAAAACGTATAAAGTCCTCACAGATCAAAATTTTAAATATTCAGATTGTAAATATGTTTAAAATATTTCTCATATCCGCAATTAGTAAAAAATAATTTCTTTACAAGCATAAAAATACTTGATATAAATCTGAGAAACATAGTAATTTTGCCGCAGAATTACATGCTTAAAAACTATCTATGAATCAATTGCTTCAATCGCATGGTATTGCATTTTTCTTATGCCTTTTATTACAGTTTACACACAACTATTCATTAATAAGTCAAACTACATATGAGAACAGTTCTGAATTGGCGGATGTCGACATAGAGTCAGTAAATACTTCCTTCCAGGATGACATACCAACAGATATTAACACATGTACACTGGAAGAACTGACCCTGCACGGATTGGTTGACCTGACCACAGCTAATGCGATCCTCAATCACCGCAAAACGTATGGTGCCTTTGCATCCATCTATGAGCTTCAGGTGATCAGAAGTATCTCCAGAGAAAATCTACAACGATTGATTGCTACAATGACTTGTTCTGAACCGGCTCAGGTGGCACCTGATCCATTTGATCAGTCAATATCAAAAGGCATGATTTCGATCAGGACACGTCTGCCGCTGGCATCCGATTCCCTTGACCGGTATCCTGGCAACCAAGCCTCTGTATCACTTCGATTCATGTATCATGTCAAACAAAACCTGATTGTCGGACTGATGCTTGAAAAGGATGCCGGAGAACCTTTTTTATGGCGTGGTAGTCATCATCAATCGGCTCTACAACGAATCAGCGGTTTTGACAATACGCGCATTACCCTTGACTGGCACAGGCCATTTTCACGCATCGATCGGTTGCTAGTGGGAAAGTATCGACTCGGATTAGGCCAGGGACTGCTGGTCTGGCAAGGATTTCCTTTATCAAAAGGAGCCTCCTCGATGCAGATTCAAAAGCCAGAATCTCCGATAAAGCCAGTTTTTTCTCCCTCAGAAAGCCAGAATTTCAACGGTGTGGCCTTTTCGAGCCGACCATTTTCAAAGACCAGCATTACCGGCTTTCTTTCTTACAACGGACAGGATGCAGTGATTTATACAGACACCGTTTCTCAATCAGATCAGCCATTTAGTTACTTTTCGGCGCTGGATACTGATGGTTATCATAGAACTGAAAGCGAAAAGCAATCTAGAAATGCACTGGACGTCGGACAAGCGGGAGGTAAAATACAGTTTGAGGCGAAAAAGGTAACATTCTCCTGCAACCTTCTCCACAGCTGGTTTTCGCTGCCCATGATTCGAACTCCAGCACTGTATCGAAAGCACTTATTTGAAGGAAATACACTTACTCAACTGAGCGTAGATTATCGTGGAAGCTGGCGTCAGTTTGCTTTTTTTGGCGAACATGCCCGAAGTTTCAACGGTGGCATGGCACATCTTGCAGGATTCCAGGCCAGCTTGCACAGGAAATTTGACCTGGGTGTACAGGTCCGTTCTTTTGGAAGGAATTACCAAACACTTAGCGGAAGCACGCTAAGCGAAAGCAGCTTGCCAATCAATGAAACAGGACTATACACAGGCATAGAATGGCGCGTCTGGAAAGGCTTTGTCATCAATGCCTATTCCGACAGCTGGTGCCATCCCTGGCTGGGATATCAGCGCAGTGCCCCAGCCTATGGAAGGGATGTGCTGCTCAGATTCCTGTGGCGAAAAAAACGTTGGGGGGAAGTCTACATGCAGTGGAAAAAAGAAACAAAATATGCGGATGCCGCTTCTTCTCCCATACCAGAGCTTCATCCGGAGGTTACACAGCGATTGCGTCTGCACGCCCAGATTGCACTTGCACCTGGATGGCAATGGCGATGCCGGGCCGAATGGTCAGCATTCCAGGGAAGTCAGAAACAACATGGGTTTCTGATGTTTCACGATTTAATTATAAAGCCTATGGCAGAGGACTGGTCAGTTAAGGCACGCGTGGCCTGGATAGATGTGGATGGTTTTGAGTCCAGGATTTATAGTTATGAACATGATGTACTGTTTACTTCTTCCATCCCGTTTATTCAGGGTCAGGGCACGAGATTCTACATTCTGGCCAGAAAAAAGTGGGGAAATCTGGGCCAGACTGAAATCCGGTGGTCTTCAGATGTTCGAAAGCTCAGTGCTGAAGATGCATGGGAACGCAACAGAGCAGAAAGCGGAACTCACCAGCTCAGCTTTCAGTATACCATCAGGTTTTAAACATAAATTGGATAAGACTTGAAAAAGTCTTGGCTTGCTGACCCGAACTAATTGTTTCGGGAAATTGTTTGCTTAGAAACACTGGTTATGGTTGAACTGGCAAATCTTTGGATTGGTGACGCTGTCAGATTGAAGTCGTCGGGGCGAACAGGTAGGTTTGCAGGGGTGAATGCGGATGGAAAGGCGCGTATAGACATTGAGGGAAAGGTGATACTTTCCGGAGCCGCCAATCTTGAACTTGTCCCTGAAACACAGCATTATACTGACATTGACGCTTATCTGGCTGAGGAGAAAGCAAGAGAGACACACCAGGTTTTAATACGTTCAAAACCACAAAAGAGGCTT
>JAJTEZ010000105.1 GCA_021298335.1 Saprospiraceae bacterium
GCAGAAAACACCATATCTCCTGATGATCAACATCTGATTTTGTTTACGGATGATATTTCGGACGCCGAATCACACATTCGTCAATACATCAAAAGCCATTATAAAATAGTACGAAAACCTCTTTGGTGGCTGGGTGAACGGAAGCACCGTTGATCGCTATTCTTTATGCATAGCAGACTGACTTTTGTTCTGAATCAGTAAAAACAATGGGTAACTTATAACCATAAACCCAATGGCCAGCAGGCTGCTGCCAGGATCACTGTAGATGGTGGCGATTAAAAAGGCCAGAGAAACAACAATCAGGATTACAGGCAACGCCGGAACAAACGGAGTGCGAAATGGTCTAGGTAGGTCCGGTTCGGTTCTTCTCAGCTGAATCAAAGCAGCAAAGCCCGCCGCATAACTCAGCACAAAAAAGAAAGTGGCAATATCTGACAATCTGCTGCAAATACCCTTCCCTCCTAAAATCAGAATGACTGAAAGCATGGCAGTCACAGGCATCGCAAAAGAAGGAGTTCCTGCCGCGTTTACTTTGGATGCCTGAGCGAAAAATAGTCCATCACGCGACATAGAATAGATGACCCTTGGTGCAAACATGATTTGAGCATTTACAATGCCAAGAATAGAAATCATAAGGAATAAGGTGATGATTTTAGAATAACCTTCTCCAAATAGGAGACTGACTGCATCTGCTGCAGCGAGTTTTGACCCTGCAAGTGATTCAAGGGGAAGCACGTACAGGATTGCTCCATTGACAAGCAAATAAATTAGAATAATCAAAATGACACCCCAAAGCATGGATCTGGGAATATCTTTTGCGGGGTCTTTATTTTCTTCAGTAAAGTAGGTTGCAGTATGCCAACCATCATATGTATAAAAAATAGCCTGTAAAGCGCCTACGATTCCGACGAGAGTCAGGGGTTTGACAGAAGAAGCAATGATTTGCTCGGATGTTTGCGGAATGGATGATTGGCCAAAGATGAAGCAGACCACCACGAAAAGAAACAAACCAACCGCTTTGATAAACGCCAGGATTTCCTGTGAAGCACCGCTAGTTCTGGTCCCCATCCAGTGAAAGCCACATAGCAGGATAAGCAAGGCAATGGCCATCTCCTGGATCCAGGTATCTGTAGATGGCAGTAAGATGGCGATGTATTCACTAAATGTATACGCACCAAATCCGAGGGCAGATACAGTGCCCAGCCAGCTCGTGATTCCGGTGACAAAACCGAAATATCCGCCAAAGGCACGTTTTGCATAGACATACCAGGCTCCGGCTTTGGGTAAAGCAACTGCGAGTTCGATGGCACACAGCACTCCGGCGATTGCGTAAATTCCTACCGCAAGCCACAATAGGAGAATCAGCGAGGGGTCGCCGATTTGGCTGGCTATAGGACCCGGCTTTCGGAGGATTCCGGTGCCAATGGTGCCGCCAATGGTGACTGCGATACCAAATCCGACTCCTAATAACTTGAGCAGCTCACGTTCTTTTGTTTGCATGGGTTCTGTTTTTTAACTTTTGCATCACTGACCACTCGTATGATCCGCCACTATCAGCCATTTTCCATTAATTTTCCTCCAGACAAGAGAAAATATCCCTTTGTCCAGTTTTTCTTGTCTTTGCAGTCGATAGTTGCCGATGACGAGAGCAGATGCATCGCTGAGTTGCTGCATGGAAAGTAGTTCAAAATGCAGAGTTCCCATGCCTGTTTTTCCGGGATAAGACTTTTTATATCCATTCATTGTCGCCAACCATCCTTTTGTGAGACCTGATTTTCCAATAAACTGCAAACTATCAGACTTCCAGTACCCTTCCATAAATCCTTCAATATTTCCTTCATTCCAATTGGATTCCTGTTGAGCGAGAACGGCAAAAATTTCTTTTTCGGTTTCAGTAAGAGCGTTATTGTCTTGTCCTGTAACAACCCAAACAGAAGAAAGCGAGAGCATCAATGTGAGGAGGAAAGCGTGCATTGTTTTTTTTTCAAAGGTAGCGAAACCACTGAAATTCTGGTACTGACTTCTCAAAATACTTGAAAGCAAATTTCTTCTGCTAAGCCCCCCATTTTTCAAGTTGCTGGATGACCGCCCTCATATCTTTGGGCAATGGGGCTTCAACGCTTACAGATGTTTTATAGGCCGGATGTGTAAACACCAGTTTTGCTGCATGTAATGGCTGTCGTACCAGCATTGGCTTTTCTTCCTGATATTTTCCCAGATGAAATTTTTTACCTTTTACCTCCGAAAGGTAAAAAGCATCTCTTCTGCCATAAAGTGAGTCTACGATCAAAGGTGTACCTAAATATTGCATATGTACACGAATCTGGTGCATTCGGCCGGTATAAATCCTAAGATAAAGTAGTGTAAAATGGCGGAAGGCATGGATGGTCTTGTATTCAGTGACTGACATTTTACCTCTGGGGTGAACCAACATTTTCCCTCTTGTGACAGTCGATTCAGCCAGGGGGATTTCAATTCGACCGCTTTCGGGTACAGGTGTTCCATCGACAATCGCATAGTAGTACTTTTCTACATCCCGGCCCTCAAATGCCATTGAAAGAGCTCTGTGAACTTCGGCATTTCGGGCAAAAATATTGACTCCGCTGGTGTATTTGTCCAGTCTGTGTACTGTAAATAGCTGACCAAAACTGGGAGTGAGAATTTCCATAAGGTTTGGAATCTCGGGGTCGAATCTGTCGGGTATGGTCAAAATTCCGGCAGGTTTGTCAACCGCCAAAAGATGATCATCCTGATAAAGTATTGTAATCTTCGGCTGGCTCATCGTAGGGATGTAAATGTTTTGCGCTTTTCGCAGAAATATTTCCAGAGAATGGATGAGGAATATCTTCCGGCCATATTTGGTGGATTGATCTTTGCTTTTTGAATCAGAGTAAATTCCTTATTTCTACGTTCAAAAATAGCGGGCAGCTGTGAGTAGAACATCATGTGTGCCTTAAAAATTGCGAATACTGAAGCAGGTTTGCCTTTTGCCATAAATTGCAATGCTGCCAGGCCGTCAAGAATGAGTTTTAGTGGAATCAGCCAAAGCAGTTTCAATAGCGACTCATTTTTTGTAAGCATATATAGATTATTTCTGAAATTCAGATAATCTTTTTTGGGATGCTGATAGGGTAGAGTACCCCCTCCCAGGTGGTACACTTTGCTGTCAGGCAGGCACCAGATTTCATAGCCGGCCTGTTTGATGCGCCAGCAAAGATCTATTTCTTCCTGATGTGCAAAAAACGAAGGGTCAAAGCCTCCTAATTTATGAAATACTTCTGTCTTCAATACCATAGCTGCTCCGCTGGCCCAAAATATTTGCCTCCTTTCATCATATTGTCCCTCGTTTTTTTCTACGGTCTGAAAAATTCTACCCCGACAAAAAGGATAGCCAAAAGCGTCCAAAAAGCCGCCTGCGGCTCCAGCGTATTCATAAAATTCCTTTCGCTCCAGTGACAAGATAGCTGGCTGTATTACAGCAACATTTTTATTCTGGTCCAGAAATTCTATGATGGGGTCTAGCCAGTTTTCTTCGACCAGTACGTCAGAATTTATGATGACCGTATATTCAGTGGTAATTTCTTCGAGTCCAATGTTGTACCCCTCTGCAAACCCGTGGTTTTGAGTCAATTGCCTGATTTGAATTTCAGGGTACCACTCCCTGATAAAATCAACGGATAAATCCTTCGAACAATTGTCAATGATCAGAAAAGAAAGCTCATATTTTGAGGAGGAATATTCCATCATGGGCAGATATGACTCCAGCATATCCACACCATTATAATTGAGTATGGCAATGGTAACCCTTGGAATCTGTCTTGTTTGTTGTTTCCAGTCCGCGAGCCAGACACGTGTTGCCAGTTCATCTGTTTTTAACTGTTCTTTTAGTTGCTCTGTATTTTCAAAAAACTGGTCTTCTCTGATATAGGAAAGAAGTTGTATTTTAATGTTTTTTTCATAAAGATTTAGCTGAATATCAAACAAATGTACTTCGACGCTGTTGTGCTCCTGCTGTGAAACTGTTGGACGAGTACCTATGTAAAGCATGCCATCAAACAGTACATTTTCTACCCAAACCTGTGCTGCGTAGACCCCCTGCTTTGGAATCAGCTTTCCTTTTTCCTTGATTTGGATGTTTGCCGTCGGATATCCCAGCTTGGTACCTATCTGATCGCCTTTTACAACTTTACCACTGATGATGTAAGGCCTTGCAAGAAATAAGTTCGCGTCTTCAATATTGCCGGCGAGGAGTGCTTTACGAATTTTGGTACTGCTGACTGTAATGTCGTCTATTTCTTGTCTGGGAATTTCCACCAAATGGAAATGATTTTGTTCAGCATATTCCTTGAATAAGGTGATATCTCCTGACCGGTGCATTCCGAACCGATGATCATATCCTATAACCACATGGGACGGGTGAAATAGATGAATGATAAAAGCTTCGATATATTCCCTGGGGGAAAGCTGTGAAAATTCAAAGGTAAAAGGGACCACTACAACATTGTCGATACCCAACTCTTCTAAAGCAAACAATTTTTCGTCTAGGGTCTGGAGTATGCTAACCTGTGCTTCTGCTGAATCTACTATGCTTCTGGGATGCGGGTAGAAGGTAACCACCACACTTTCGCCGTGGATTTCTCTGGCAATAGAATGCACCCGCTCAAGAATTTTACGGTGCCCTGTGTGAACTCCGTCAAATGATCCTATTGTGATAACAGACTTCTGAAAGGGGGGAAGCTGTTTAATGTCTCTGTATATGTTCATCTGGTGCGCCTTTCAGGCAGAAATTTCTGGGTACAAAAATACATATTTACAATGATTTGGCGGATAAAACCACTTGATCATTGAACAATTCGAATGCCTATCATATTTTATACACACGACAACTGCAACTGTATGATACAAATAGACCATAATCGGGTACTGGAATCTCTTCGGAAAATCAAAGACCCCAGATCGGGATCAGATATAATTTCTGCAAGGATGGTGGAGGATTTTCAGGTGGATGGTGATAAAATATCATTTTCCATTGTGCTCAATTCTCAGGATGCATCCATGAAAAATGCTTTATTTATGACGTGTCAGGAAACATTGCAGCATGAATATCCCGAGGCACAGATCCATCTTCATTTGAAAATGACCTCTGATCAGGCGGGTACGGGAGATTCGGTGTTACCGCAGGTAAAAAATATCATTGCAGTGGCTTCCGGGAAAGGTGGAGTTGGAAAGTCAACAGTTTCTGTAAACCTCGCTGTAGCATTGGCTAAGAAAGGCTTGAAAGTTGGTCTGATCGATGCCGATTTGTATGGGCCTTCCATTCCAACCATGATGGGATTAGTGGGAAATCGCCCTAAAATTGAACTGTTGTATGGAAAGCATAAAATTGTGCCTCTCGAAGCTTATGGCGTACATGTCATTTCTGTCGGTTTTATTGTAGATCCCGAACAGGCAGTTGTGCTTCGAGGCCCAAGGCTGGGCGGGTTACTCAGGCAGTTTATTCAGGATTGCCTTTGGCCCGAGCTGGATTATTTGATCATCGATTTGCCACCAGGTACAGGCGATGTGCAGTTGACATTGGTACAGACAATTCCTGTAACGGGAGCTTTCATTGTCACTACACCCCAGGAAGTAGCTGTTGTAGATGCTGTGAAAGCGATGAATATGTTTTTACTGCCAAATGTACAGGTACCCATTTTGGGTGTTATTGAGAATATGAGCTGGTTTACTCCTGAAGAACTGCCAGGTCACAAGTATTACCTTTTTGGGAAAGGTGGTGGTCAGCGACTGGCTGAGATGTCTGAATCCCGATTGCTGGGTCAGTTGCCGTTGGTGCAGTCAGTACAGCAGTCAGGTGATGAGGGCGTGCCAGCAGCTGTGCATGCAGACAGTATAATGGGACAGGTGTTTGCACAACTTGCCACAGAGGTTGAGCAGGCAGTGGAATACCGAAACGAGCATTTTCAGCCTACACGAATCGTAAAAGTAGAGTCGTAAGACACAAGTACAGGCAGGTTCTATCCGTGAAATTCTCTGAATACCTGAGAAATGAGTAAATTTGCAGATACAATCCTAGAAAAATGTCAGAAATTCTTATTCGAATCAATACAGCATTGGATGAGATCAGACCTCATCTCGCCGTGGATGGAGGAGACATTGAGCTGGTTGAACTCACGGAAAAAGGTATTGTCCGCATAAAGTGGCTCGGGAATTGTGAGCATTGTTCCATGTCCTCCATGACGATGCGCGCTGGTGTCGAACAAGCTATCCGTGCCAAGGTGCCAGAAATCACTGGGGTGGAAGCTATAAATGGATTTTCAGTTGTATGACCCGAAAAGAACTCACAGATAAAATCCGGGAACGAAAAAATTTTTTATGCATTGGACTGGATACGGATATTCAAAAAATACCAGGACACTTTCAGCAGTTTGATGATCCGGTATTCGAATTTAACAAGGCCATAATAGATGCTACGAGTGATATTTGTGTGGCCTATAAGCCAAATCTTGCATTTTATGAAGCCCTGGGGCCGGCAGGCTGGAAGTCTTTGGAAAAAACGATGGAATATATTCCGAAAGGCATTTTTACCATAGCGGATGCCAAAAGGGGCGACATTGGGAATACCAGTAAATTGTATGCCAAAACATTTTTTTCATACTTCCAGTTTGATGCAGTCACTGTAGCCCCTTACATGGGAGAGGATTCCGTTACTCCATTTCTGGAATTTGAGGATAAGTGGGTTATATTGCTTTGTTTGACAAGTAATCCTGGCAGCAATGATTTTCAGCAGATCAGGTCTGCATCTGGTACACCGCTGTTTGTCAGCGTCTTGGAAAAGGCAACTCAGTGGGGGACACCCGAAAATCTGATGTTCGTAGTGGGGGCCACGCATCCTGAGGGATTAGGTGAGGTGCGAAGCATCGTGCCCGACCATTTCTTACTGGTACCTGGTCTGGGCGCTCAGGGTGGTGACCTTGATGCGGTTTTTTCTCACGGAGCAAATCGTGATGTGGGTTTACTCGTCAATTCTTCGCGCGATATTCTATATGCTGGTTCAGGTGCGGATTTTGCCGACAAGGCAAGAGAAAAAGCCCTTCAAATTCAAAGGAACATGAGTCTTTTGCTAGGTGACTAGTGATGAGAAAAACCTTTAATGGCGGATTCGCAAGCCGATTTATTTTGTATCGGTTGATTGCCAATTGAACGATAACAATCTATGTTTCATCTCTCGAAACACAGAACTGAACCCAGGATTCAAATGTCTCATTGCAACTTGCTGGCCAATGGATGACCGCAGGGGTTTCGTATGGGTGCATGGAAAGAATTTTATTTCTGACATCATCTACCTTTTCAGGCCATGTTTTCATGACCACAATGAATTCTTCAGATTTAGTCAATGTATCCTCCCAGAAAAAATGACTTTCAGAAACTATAATATTGGCACAGGCAATAAACCTGTTTTGTATCAGAAATCGGATAATTTGCTCTGCCGAATCCCGGGAAGGATATGGCACATAAAACATCGTAAGTCCCATCACATGGCCAGAATTTCAGCCATTCGTACAAGCTGCTTATTTAGAGGTTTTGATTTTGTGATAGCATCATGAAACGGTGTAAATGTAATCTTGTCATTTATGATTCCGAGTGCCACACCTCCCTCACCTCTCAGTAAGGCCTGAACCGCGGAATGTCCCATCCTACTGGCAAGCACGCGGTCCATAGCAGTGGGGGAACCGCCCCTTTGGAGGTGACCAATAATAGTGACCTTGATATCAAACTCCGGATTTCGTTCCTTGATTTGACGGGCGATTTCATTCGCGTCACCGTTGTGGTTGCCCTCCGCCACAATGACAAGATTAAATAA
>JAJTEZ010000106.1 GCA_021298335.1 Saprospiraceae bacterium
ATACGGGTCTTCGTTGATCAGTCCCGGTTGGTCGCCATCGCCCTCATCGAGCAGGGCATTAAACTCCAGGACCTCACCACTCACGGGCATAAAGAGATCTGACGTTGTTTTTACAGCCTCTACTGTACCGAAAATTTCGTGCTGGGAGACAGTTTCTCCTACAGTATCCACTTCTACGTAGACGATTTCACCCAATTCGCCCTGCGCAAAATCGGTGATGCCTACATAGGCCACGTCTCCTTCCGTGCGGATCCATTCGTGGTCTTTGGTGTATTTTAAATTAGATGGAAAATTCATATTGTTCTGTTCTCTTTGAATGATTAGTTTGCGAGATATTTCTTTAGCCAGTCGGTCGTGATCGATTTTGGACGTTCCAGCGCGAGCCCCAACGCTCTGTCCCAGCAAAGGCCGGCACATACACCCAGTGCTCTGGAGACGCCAAACAAGACTGTGTAATAATTGTACTCAGTCAGTCCGTAGTGCACCAGAAGCGCACCCGAATGGGCATCGACATTGGGGTATGGATTTTTTACTTTTCCCAGTGAGCCCAGAATTTCGGGGACCAGTTCGTACAAGTCCCAGACAATCTGTACGACGGCATCATCCTTGATGTTTTCCTGCGCAAAACGCATCTGCGCGATAAATCGAGGGTCCGGCTGTCGCAATACGGCATGACCATAGCCCGGTACAACTTTTCCTTCTTCGAGGGTTTGCAGGATGTATTGGCGGATTTGGTCTTTACTCGGGCGTTGAGTGCCGATATTTTCCACCATTTCAAAAATCCATTTGATCACTTCCTGATTGGCAAGTCCGTGAAGTGGACCAGCGAGGGCGTTCATTGCTCCGCTGAAGGAATAATATACATCGCTGAGCGTAGAACCCACGAGGTGCATGGTATGTGCAGAGGCATTACCACCTTCATGATCGGCGTGGATGGTAAGGTACAACCTCATAAGGGCAAGAAAATCGGGACTTTCAAAGCCCAGCATATGGGCAAAGTTTCCTCCCCAGTCCATGGATGGATCGGGTGCAATATGCTCATCATTTTTAAAGCTTCTTCGGTAGATGAAGGCGGCCACGCGGGGCAGTCTGGCGATCATATTCATCGAATCTTCATACATCACATCCCAATAGTCGTTTTTGCTCATGCCTTCTTCGTATTTCTGAGCAAAAATACTTTCGTTTTGCATGGCCAGAACGGCAATGCTAAACTGTGTCATGGGGTGTGTCTCAGCGGGAAGGGATCGCAGCGTATCGAACACATGCTGCGGCACGTCGCTGCGTCTATTCCATTCAGCCGATAGCCAGCGGACATCTTCTTCGGTGGGCAGTTCACCGACCATCATAAGCCAGAAAAGTCCCTCAGGTAGTGGTTCTCTGCCATTGGGTACTCTGGGTAGCAATTCGCGCAGCTGCGGGATGTTGTAGCCTCTGAATCGAATGCCTTCCTCGGGATCGAGCGAAGAAGTATCCCAGATCATGCTGCGTACACTGCGCATGCCACCGATCAACTGTTCTACTGAGACTTCATCTACTTTTTTCTCACCATGTTCTTTGACGATGGCTTTGATTTCTGCTTTTAGCGCCGAAGATTTTTTATAAAATTTTTCTTTTAAGGGGTCCATTGTTCAGGGATTATCATTGGTTTGATGGATATTCTTTAAAAAAAACATTGTTTGCACAAAATGGATGCACAAAACATGGCGAAAATAGAAAGAAATGAAGAATAAGTAATGCAGAATGATAAAAATCAATGCAATCCACGGAGAAAAAAAACCATTCATGATTTCAATCACCTTCGCCCGTCTCAAATTAGCCCACAATAGAATCAAAATGAGGCAGTGCTTTCCTGATACGCTGGGCTGCTTCAGCTGATCCCAATAGACGGATAGTACCCATAAGGTCCGGTCCCTGCATGATGCCTGTCATACAAATGCGCAGCAGGGGCATGATTTCACCGGGCTTCAGACCCTGTTGCTGGAGGAAGTCTTTGATCAGCGTTTCAGCATCTTCGTCCGGTGAAGCGCTAAGGATTCCTGCTAATTCGGCAAGGGGCTGCGCGAGCTCTGTGCGATACTTCTTCTGGATAATGGCATCATCGTACATATTTGGCAGTTCAAACAGATAACGAGCTTGAGAGATGAATTCGTGGGTTTTACTGACACGCTCTTTCATCAGGTGACATACCTCCTCCAGATACTCCGTGGACACGTGATAACCTTCCTCCACGGCCCGATCCTGAATCATGTATGCCAGCTTGATGTCTTCACTTTTAATGATATACTGCTGGTTAAACCACAGGGCTTTATCGATATCAAAACGGGCTCCGGATTTGACAATTTTTTCCAGGCTGAAGGCCTCGCAAAGTTCTGCCATCGTAAACATTTCCTCGTCATTGCCTGGACTCCAGCCCAGCAGGGCGAGAAAATTGAGCAAACTTTCCGGAAGGAAGCCATCTTCCCGAAATCCGGTAAAATTGTCCTCTTCCTTATCACTGTCCCAGGACAATGGGAAGACCGGAAAGCCAAATTTTGCGCCGTCCCTCTTGCTGAGCTTGCCTTGCCCTGTGGGTTTCAGGATGAGTGGTAGGTGAGCAAATACAGTTTGTTACCAACCGAAAAAACGGTATAGCAGGATGTGGTGCGCCGTGCTGGAGAGCCATTCTTCACCCCGGATAACATGAGAAATTTCCATCAGGCGGTCATCCACAATATTGGCCATGTGGTAAGTGGGCATGCCATCGCCTTTCATGATGACCTTATCGTCAAGTTCGCCAGTACTAAATGACACTTGTCCCCTGATAGAATCTTCAAACGTAATGATCTCATTTTCAGGAACTTTCATTCGAATGGCGATATTTCTGCCATTTTCCAGCAGGGTGCTCACCTCATCAGGTGGTAGTACCAGGCTGTTTTTCAACTTCATACGGCTTTGAGCGTCGTATTTAAATGGAGGGTCAGACTCGCGGAGAGCTTCCAGTTCGTCGGGAGTATCAAAGGCGTAATAGGCATTTCCGGCATCGATCAGTTGCTGGACGTAATTGGCATAGAGTGTCTTGCGTTCAGATTGCCTGTAAGGACCATATTTCCCTCCAAATCCGGGTCCTTCGTCCGGTAAAATTTGAAACCAGCGCAAAGACTCTATGATATATTCTTCAGCTCCGGGTACATATCTTGTCTGATCTGTGTCTTCAATGCGAAGGATAAATACTCCACCGTGTTTTTTTGCAAACAGATAATTATACAACGCTGTGCGAACACCTCCGATGTGCAGAGCCCCTGTGGGACTGGGCGCAAATCTCACTCGTACTTGTTTCATGGTTGGCTTGTTCTCAAAATGTTAAATAAATGATAATACTGACCTGAAAAAGTACATTTTCCCGGCTACATCGTTTAACAGAGTACAATGTCTTCTGTCAAAAGAGTGCAAACTTACGTCAATGACAGGATTCTACAAAGCACACTTATGTATCTTGTAAAAACACCCCCGCTTGTCAGGACTCTTTTTCCGGATTATGTATGGCAAATGCCTACTGATGAAAAGGTTGTTCATCTGACTTTTGACGATGGACCTATACCGGAACTGACTCCTTGGGTACTTGACGTACTTCATGCATATGGCTGTACAGCTACATTTTTTTGCGTGGGTGAAAATATACAACGCAACCCTGACCTGTATCGCCGCATTCTGCAAGAGGGGCATGCTACAGGCAACCACACCTTCCATCACCTGAATGGCTGGCATACTGAGACAAGTGAATACCTGGAAAACGTTGCGCTGTGCGATGACTTGATGGAGAGCACATTATTCAGGCCACCTTACGGCAAGTTAAAACCTTTCCAGGCACAGGCGCTGAAAAAGGAAAAAACGCTTGTCTTCTGGGATGTGCTCAGCGGTGACTTTGATGAGCGCATCAGTCCGGAACAATGTCTGGAAAACGTCATGCAAAATTATGAAAAGGGTTCTGTCATTGTCTTTCACGATAATATCAAGGCAAAAACTAAGCTGGAATATGTACTGCCAGCCTTCCTTCGACATCTCCAGGAAGAGGGCTTTACATCCAGGGCCCTGGAACCGGTCCTGGAGGAGATATATTAATTGTGTTGGCAATACAAAGCAGGTTTTTTACTTTTGACAAAAAAAACAGATGAGTGAACTGTTGATTCGCAAAGCCACAAGGGAGGAGCTGCATATTGTGCGCGAACTGGTGTATGAACTGGCTGTATTTGAAAAAGAGCCTGATGCCCTGATTGCGACTTCTGCAGAATATGAGCAAGCCTATGATGAAGGCCTGATCGATGTCTTCGTGGCTTGTCAGAAAGATGAGATCATAGGTATGGCTTTGTTTTACAGCACGTTTTCCACCTGGAAAGGCAAGACACTCTACCTGGAGGATTTTTATGTCAAACCTGAAATTCGAAACATGGGAATTGGCCAAAAATTATTTAATGCATTTCTTCACGAGGCAAAAAAGTTGGGGGCTCGACAGGCGAAGTGGCAGGTTCTCGACTGGAATACTGAGGCACAGAGATTTTATGTCCGCAACAATGCCGTTTTGGAAAAAAACTGGTGGAACGGGAAAATTCTGATATCTTAATTTAGGGTACCAATTAGTTAGGCGATCACTATTTTCATCTTTAGTCAGACTAACTCATCATCTTTCTTTGTCATGCGGGTGCAGATATATCATTATTCGTGACCACACAAATCATTATGCCTAAATTTTTCTGTCCATTTGGTTAACATTTGACATATTTTCATGTTTGAATATTCAATGAAAGGGAATCACTTGTCTTTTCCTGAAAATAGACCGGAATGAAAATACTCATGGTGTGTCTGGGCAATATTTGCCGTTCTCCCATGGCGCATGGAATACTGGAAAAAAAGATCCAGGAGAAAGGCCTGGACTGGTTTGTTGACTCAGCAGGCACTTCAGGGTGGCACGATGGAGAAGGGCCGGACACAAGAGCTGTTGCAGCCTGTGCCCGAAAAAGAGTAGATATTTCCCATCAGATTTCCCGAAAAATCACACCGTCAGACCTGGAGACATTTGATGTCATCCTTGCAATGGATGCAAGTAATTACCAGGATGTGTTGAAAATATGCCAACGTCCGAAACACAAAGAAAAGGTCAACTTATTTCTGAATTACAGGTACCCAAACATGAACATGACGGTGCCTGATCCATATTATGACGGAAAGTTTGACGAGGTATTTGAACTCCTGGATTCATCCATGGAAGCTCTTGTAAACCACTTCGAAAAAACAGAAAAACTTTAGGTAAAGTAAAGACCATAGCACGGTGTCGTGCAGGATCAATCAAAACATCAAGGTCTCCGGCAGGGACTCACCAACACTAAACCTCCTAAAACTCTTTTGAGGCACCCGGGGCAGCCTGCGACTGGTAAAAATTGACTGTTGTCCAACTTCCCCCATCAATGCAGTCCAATCCCTTCATTGCTAAAAATCCTGTTGCCTGAGCACTTCTTCCACCGGAGGCACAACAAAGGACGACAGGTGATTTCAGACTCCTCAACTCCTCCATACGATTTGGGATTTCGTTCAAAGGAATATTCACTGAACCCACTACATGTCCCCCCATAAATTCTGCTGGTGTTCGCACGTCTACAACCGAAACTTTGCCATTTTTAAAAATGTCTATCATATCTCTATTTTTTTTACAAAAGTACAGGGCTTTTTCAGGCCTGAGTGTGACATATGTTACACAAGTTGCTTCTATTTGTACGTTCAATTTGGAATTATGGTACATTCCCCTTTATTTTACATAATAAAATTCTAAAACGAATGGTGATAAACTTATCAAGTCAACATTCTGTTGCCAACAGGTTTGTGGCACAGATGCGGAATGTGAAATATCAGGACAACAGGCTACTTTTCAGAAACAATATGGTGCGCCTTGGACAGATATTTGCTTATGAAATCAGTAAGACTCTCCCTTATTCTGAATTGGAAGTAGAAACACCCCTGGGCCTATCGCGAATCCATGTCCCGGACGCAAAAATCGTACTTTGCACAATCTTGCGAGCCGGATTACCTCTGCACGAAGGACTGTTGCAATATTTTGAAGATGCTGATTGCGCATTTATTGCCGCCTACAGAAAACATGACAAGAGTGGCGGCTTTGATATCAATTTAGAATACATTACTTGCCCCGACCTCACAGATGCAACACTGATTATTGCAGATCCCATGCTGGCAACAGGAGCTTCAATCGAAAAAGCGATGGAGTCATTGTCGGAATATGGAGCGTATAAGGATTTGCACATTGTTTCCATCATCGCTTCCACCCACGGAATCAGCCACATTGAGCGATTATTTCCCAAGGCGCATATTTGGGTGGCTGCTGAAGACGAGGAACTGACTGCAAAGTCCTATATCGTACCTGGTTTGGGGGATGCCGGAGACCTTGCTTATGGTAAAAAATTGCAGGACTGACGTTTCTGTGTTAGGAATTGGTTAGGTGTTTTTTCTTGACAGAGCACCAACTTCAGAAATGACATCCCGAATCGATGTGTAGCGAATACCTAGTTGGTGTTTACTCAAATCTGACGAGTATGATGCGTCTGCAAACAGGCTCTCACCCAAAAAGTTGTAGAAGAAAAACCGCTCTGAAAACATTCGTGGCCACATTGCCTTCATAGTGGCCAGCAGGAATTTTGCGGTAGGGCTGAAGGCAGTTGAAGGTGCATCGACTCCGGTCTCAGCTGCAATCAGATTAAAAACTTGATGAAACGGCAGGTTGTCTGCGCTCAAAATACATCTCTGCCCGGTGTATTCACCCTCCAGTAATTTGACAACCGCCTGTGCCACATCACGGCTGCCCACCCATGCCGTTCGTCCGACAGGATAAAAAAAAGGTTTCTGTGCCAGCCAGTGCATTAGCGAGGGAGAAGAATAATGCCAATCCCCGGCTCCCAAAACATACCCCGGATTCAAAACAGAAACAGGCAAGCCTTCAGCGTGCGCCCTCCAGATCGTCTGCTCTGCCATAAACTTTGCAAGCCCAAATGGAGAGTCAAACCGACTATGTGAATAAATTTGTTCTTCGGTGATACATTCCTCCCTCTTACGGATTCCGAGAGCCGCCACCGAACTGATATGCACAAAGTGTTTCACCCCCAAGTCCAATGACAGATTGACCAGATTTTCTGTACCTTGTTGCAGCATTCTGATCTGTTGCTTTCCATTGTTTGAGTCAAATGGCGAGGGTCCTGCCGCATGTACAACTGCCTGGATACCGGATAAAATATCTTCTACTGCTCCGCCGTCAGACAGGTCTGCGAGGTGCCACTTTACATCTCTTCTAACCACTTCGGGAAGCAATGAGGTTCTGATTCCCCGGGATACTGCATGCAGAGCAGTAAAGCCGGCATTCCATAATGCATCTAAAATCGATGATCCCAGAAAACCTGTTCCTCCTGTCACCAGAATAGATCGTTCCTTCTGTTTTTGAACTGGTGCGTTTATCAAGCGTAACTGTGTATCAAAGATTTGATAATTGGTTTACTTTTCAAATACTTCAATCGTTGCAGTGGCATGCACGAGATGAGTGAATTTTCCTTCAAATCTGGTGGCACGAACAATGTGATTGTCGATCCAGTGCTAATTACCTCCCCGTGGCTTTCCTACCAGAAGTCCGTGGTATTTAAAACCATGTTGTTTCAGCCATTCCTCAGTAATTTCGCGATGCTCCTCTGTCCTTGACGTAAAAAATGTGATGATATGTCCCTCATCATACCATTGGTTGAGGACTTCCAATGCATCCGGATATGGCTGACAAGTACCCATACGCTCGGGCTCTTCGTTGGGGATGTCATCACAAATAGTGCCATCAATATCAATAAGATAGTTTTTGATGTGCGCCGGCAATTTAGGACTGATTGTCTCGCCGGCTTCATTTGTCATAGGTCGAAGATGTGAACTCATAAAGAAGTGATTGAATAAGATTTAATTGAACGAAACATAGTTTTCTGGGTTCACATACTTCCCATCATACCACATTTCAAAATGGAGGTGAGGACCTGTGGACATTTCTCCGGAATTGCCGATAATGGCGATCGCCTGGCCTGCACGCACGATATCTCCCGTTTTCACGAGAAGGACCGAATTGTGTTTGTACACAGAAACCAGATTTTTCTGATGTTGAATATATACAGTATTTCCTCCGGAAATGGACTGCTCTGCGCTGATGACCATACCATCCAGCACAGACTTAACGGGGGTATTGCTGGATGAAACGATATCAATTCCATAATGTCTGATGGAGGGTTGAAACCTGGCAGAAATACCTCCGGAAACAGGAGTGGCAAAGGGGAGGAAGTTTAATTCCCGCGTCCGGTTTGATTCCGACATATCTGTAGGATTTACGAGTTCCGGGCGCACATTTTTTAAGGCTGCCACTGAATCCAGTTTTTCCACACTACTGTTGTGTACGCCCCCTGTCAGCAAATTTTTTAATCCCTCTGTATACACATCGTATGCCTGGATTTCAGATTCCAACCCTTCTACTTTTTTACTGAGTTCGATAAATTTTTTGTTGTCTGTGATGTCACCATAGCCCGGTATCAGTCGTTTCACAGGTGTAAACACGATAAAAGCGATGACCAGAAAGGAAATCAGCAGTGCGATAACACTTACGAAAATATAAAAACTCAGAAGAGACAAACTGTAAGAACCTACTTCTTCGAGATTTTCATCATCGAGGATAGATATTCTATACGTATCCTTCAAACGCTCCCAAAAGGACTTTTTAACCGTCAATCCGTCAGACATGAAAAAAATTGAATTTCAACATAATATTCTCACACAAAAGTAGTTAATCATACGGACATCTGGTGATTCTGTGTTCGTATGATGCAAAGAAGTGTGCATATACAGCAGCAGTTGAATATGGAATTAAGAAAATAATGTGAGAAATGGTGGATTGCCGATTTGTGACGTCCTGTATTTTTGTGGAATGCAGTGAAGGAATAAGGGTGAATTTTAAATTAAGCAATTATCTTTGCATCTAGTTATTAAATATGATTATAAATTTTAATATATTTTGAAAAAAAGATTCTTTTCCGGGCTTGCAGTAATGGTCGCCATTGGTCTTCTGATGGGTTGTGTCACTAAAAAAAGAAAAAATGAGGCTTCTGCGGCAGGTAAATTTTACCACAACACGACAGCCTATTACAATGGTTACTGGAATGCCACGGAAATATTGCGGGAAAGCATGATACAGTTGCGGGCATCCAATCAGGATGATTATAATCAGATTCTGGAGGTGGAGGATTTTGTTTCTGTCGATAATCCCAAAATGGTGAAGGCAGAGATGGATAAAATCCTTGAAAAAGTATCAACGGTTGCACAACTTCATGAACCCAGTGAATGGGTGGATGATTGCTATATCATGATGGCCAAAGCGCAATATCTGAAGCAGGAATATGAAACTGCAGAAGAAACTTTAGAGTATTTTCAGGAAGATTTTAATCCCTCAAATCCCTACGGCAGAAACTATAAAAGCAAAAAATTGACCGGCAAGGCTGCCCAGAAAGCGCGCAAGGAAGAACAGAAAGAAAAGGAAAAGCTCCGGGAAGAAGAGAAAAAAAAGAAAGAAGAGGTCAAGGAAGAGAAAGCAAAAACCAGAAAGGAAATCCAGAAAGAAAAGGAAAAAGAAAGAGAACGGGCCAAAAAGGAAAGGATCAAACGCCAGAAAGAAGCAGCTGAAAATCGGAAAAAAGGTATAAAAACTGTCCCTCAGCCAACAGCCTCAAGTTCCGGAACAAGTCGCCTGGATACCCTGAATACAACACAAAAACAGACGGAGGAAAAGGTGGAAACCCCTCCACTGTCTGCTATAAAGCCCCCGAAGCCGGAAGTAGATGAGACGGCCTACAGTGAAGGACTGCTATGGCTTGCGAAAACATACATCAAGCGGGAAAATTGGTTTTCCAGTGAAATGCTCCTTGACAAACTGCAGTCTTCAGCCATCAAAAAAGACATCCGGGCAGAGCTTCCCGCTACATTCGCCAGCTTGTACATCAGGCAAAAAAGATTCGACGAGGCACTTCCAAAACTCGCAGAAGCAGTAGAGCTCACCAAAAACAAGCAGCTAAAGGCGAGGTATGCATTTATTGCAGGGCAAATTTCACAGCAAAATGAAAATTACAGCGCAGCGCAGAAATTCTTTACAACAGCAAAAAAATATGCCCGAAACCCAAAAATGGAATTTATGGCAGGCATGGCATCTGCAAAAACAGGTATGCTCAGCGGCGATAAATCCTCAGATGCTGTGCTGGCAGACCTCAACAAGATGCTTCGCGAAGACAAGTACAAAAATGTCAGAGATCAGATTTTCTTCACCATAGCAGAAATTCAACTTGCGCAAAACGACAAAGCTAGCGCACTTCAAAGTCTGAGAGAATCCATCGCTGCCAATACAGAAGACACAAAACTAAAAGCAGAAACTTACTACAGAATTGCCGGCATCCATTACGAAGACCAGCAATATCTGAAAGCTTCCCTGTACTACGATTCGACAATGACACTCCTGAATAAGACAGACAGCCGCTATGCCCTGGTCAGCAAATACGTGTCAAACCTGAAAGACATAGCCGCCAATCTGGAACTGATCGCATACCAGGATACCCTTTTGTATTTTGCTTCATTGTCAGAAGAAGATCAGCAAAAAATTATTCCTCCCTGGTTGAAAAACAGAAAAAAGACAACACCAGCCGAGCCGCAGCCAGGATTGTTGAGCAAGCAGATCAGCGTAAGATCGGGAACAGATTTTGGCACATCCAGCTTCTTTGCTTACAACAAAGCCTCAAAAGATAAGGGGAAGGAAGAATTTGATAAAACATGGGGACGCAGAAACCTTGAGGACAACTGGAGAAGAAGCAGTAAAGCCAGCGGAGGAGAGGATACAGAGAATGAACAGGCTAATCAGGCCGCTGTGGAAAAAGAACAGGCTGAGGACAAGGAAGAGTTGCAGAAATTCCTCCGCGAACTTCCAGACAATCCGGTGCGCCAGCAGGAAGCCAACAACAGAATTATGTATGCCATGTTTACATTAGGCAAACTGTTCAGAGATAAAATTGAAAACTTTAGTCAGTCTGCATCGACACTGGAAGCCATGCATACCCGTTTTGGGCCAACCCCTCACGAACTGGATTCGTATTTTTATCTGTATCTTGATTACCTGGACCTCAACAAGGCTGCTGCCGCCGAAGAGGTTAAAAATAGAATCCTGCGGAAATTTCCCGACTCAAAATACGCAGCCATTCTTTCTGATCCCGACTACTTCAAAAAAACAGCTCAAAGCGAATCTAAAGGACAGCAGTATTACCAAAAAGTATACGATTTGTTTCAACAAGGCAATCACGCAAGGGTCATTGACGCTGTAGACCAGTCGGTGGCCGTCCTCGGTGAGGATATTGGGTATCTGCCTAAACTTCAATTGTTACGAGCTATGTCCCTCGGAAATCAGAAAGGTAAAGATGCTTATATGCAGGCTCTGAACGAACTGATTATTGCCCACCCCAACACTGCCGAGCAACTGAAAGCCAAGGAGATCCTGCGCTTTCTGGGAGGGGACAACAGTGCCTTTGCCAATGTACAGGATGTAGACAAACTTTATCAGAGAGATGAAAACAGTGTGCATTATGTGGCTGTTATCACATACGACATGGATGAAACCCGCCACATCAATTTGAAAGTCGCTATCTCTGAGTACAATAAAAAGCAATATAAAAATGAGCGACTGCAGTTGGGTGATGCCAGCCTGAATGTCACGGAAAATGCCCAGGTCATTCTCATCCGTAAATTTGAAAATGAAACCAAGGCGATGGAATATTACCGAAAAGCGCTCCGGGATGCTGACGAATACAGCGGTGGAGAGAATGCTCCATTTGACATTTTGCCAATTTCACAGACAAACTACCGCAAAATGCTCAGTGAGCGTTCTGCTGCAGGGTACCGACAGTTTTTTGAAAATACTCTCCTGGGAGGCAACAGCAAATAAGCCATTTAACCCACAATGCGCCTGCCGTGAAAATACTGCAGGCCTGTCAGTTCCTTAAGTTGTGGAAGGTTATCCGGGGTAATGCGGCCGGCAGCTATCACATCAATCGAAGGACTTGCAGCTTTTTGCATGTCTACAAGGGCAGAAGCACCCTCCAGTGCTGTGGCCTTGCCTCCTGAAGTGAGGATGAAATGCAAATTTGAA
>JAJTEZ010000107.1 GCA_021298335.1 Saprospiraceae bacterium
GGCCTGACAGGTAAAATATAATAATTTTGATCCTTTCGTTCCCTGTGTCAGGTCGTATTCCTTGTCCCGGGTAATGGCTGTCACATTAAACCGTTTGGCAAACGACTTTCCGGACTGGCCATCGAGGTATATAAGGTTGTACGTGGTACGGTCGTCCGATTTGAGCCAGACAGCCACATGAATGATGTCCTTGCCAACAAACACTTTGTCTGCGATGCGCACAACTTTAAATTTGCCTTCACGCGTAAAGACGATGATGTCTGCAATGTCCGAGCAATCACTGACAAACTCGTCCTTTTTCATACCCATGCCGATAAATCCCTCTTTCCTGTCGACATACAGTTTTGCATTGTTGGCCACCACCTCTTTGATCTCAATGCTGTCAAACGATGTGATTTCTGTTTTGCGTTCCCTTCCCTTGCCATATTTTTCGAGAAGTCTTTCAAAATAGGCAATCGTGTATTCAGTCAGGTGTGCAAGATCGTGTTTGACCTGCTCAAGTTCTTCCAGCAGGGCAGCCATTAGTTCATCGGCTTTGAAGCTGTTATATTTTGAAATTCGCTTGATTCGGATTTCCGTCAGTTTTACGATATCGTCGTCGGTGATGTCGCGCATCAGCTTGAGCCTGTTATCTTGCGCAACGGGTATGTCGGAGGGAGTAATCACATATTTTCGCAAACCGATATCGATGGTTTTCAGTACTTCTTCCCAGCTTTCGCATTCCTCAATATCGTGGTAGATCCTGTTTTCGATAAAGATCTTCTCCAGGCTGGCAAGGTGCCATTTTTCTTCCAGTTCCCCTTTTTTAATTTCCAGTTCCTGCCCCAGCAAATCTTTCGTTTGAAACGTAGAAATGCGCAATATTTCTGTGACACTCAGAAACAATGGCTTGTTATCTACGATGACACATGCATTTGGGGAATAGGACACCTCACAATCTGTGAAGGCATACAACGCATCGATGGTCACGTCTGGAGATACACCGGGCATCAGTTCCAGCTGGATTTCTACATCTCTGGCTGTATTATCGTTGACTTTTTTAATTTTGATTTGTCCTTTCTCGTTTGCTTTGAGGATGGATTCGATCAGCGAATTGGTTGTCACGCCAAAGGGCAGTTCAACGATGTTCAAGGTACTTTTGTCAACCTGCTGAATTTTGGCTCTGATTTTCACCCTTCCTCCTCTGTGTCCGTCCTGGTATTCTGCGACATCGATCATTCCACCTGTTTGGAAGTCAGGGAAGATCTGAACTTTTTTATCCTGTAGGATGCGGATGGAGGCCTTTATGAGTTCGATAAAATTGTGCGGAAGAATCTTTGTGGAAAGGCCCACTGCGATACCCTCCACCCCTTGTGACAAGACGAGCGGAAATTTGACAGGCAGGGTGATGGGTTCTCTTTTCCGGCCGTCGTAAGAAAGCTGCCATTCAGTGGTCTGCGGATTGAAGAGGACTTCCAGCGCAAATTTTGTGAGCCGGGCCTCAATATACCTGGGAGCGGCTGCGGAATCGCCTGTGCGCACATCACCCCAGTTTCCCTGGCAATCGATAAGCAGGTCTTTCTGTCCCATATTGACCAGAGCATCTCCGATGGCTGCATCTCCATGTGGGTGATACTGCATTGTCTGGCCGATGATGTTGGCCACTTTGTGGTAGCGTCCATCATCCATTTCCTTCATCGCGTGCAAAATTCTGCGTTGCACGGGTTTGAGCCCATCGTTGATGGCAGGCACGGCCCTCTCCAGGATGACGTAGGAGGCGTAATCCAGAAAATACTCCCGATACATTCCATTCAGCGTCTGCATTCCATTCGCTTCGGGAGAAAAATCATCATGTATATGATCCATAGATTCAGGCGATTACATAAAGTAAAGGGCAAATATATATAAAATATGGAGAATTTAATTGAATTTTTGCCCGTATCGTTTCTTTATTCGCTTCTTTAGGGCTGCAGAATGTGGCCGTCTTCCATATGCAGATTTCTGTCGGCGAGGAGAGCCAGTTCAGGGTTGTGAGTCACAATCACGAATGTTTGCCGGAAATCTTTTCTAAGTTGTAAAAAGAGCTCGTGAAGGGTTTCGGAGCTCGCCTTGTCGAGGTTGCCTGTGGGCTCATCTGCCAGCACCACTGATGGCTGATTGATTAGAGCCCTTGCTACGGCCACTCGTTGGGCTTCTCCGCCGGACAATTGCGAAGGCTTGTGTTGCTCACGCCCTTCCAGGCCAAAGTAGGAAAGCAGTTCACTTGCCCGCTTGACCGTGTCATTGCCATATTTGCCCTGGATGTAAGCCGGGATACATACATTCTCCAGGGCTGTAAATTCCTGCAGGAGATGGTGAAACTGGAACACAAAGCCTATGTGTGCGTTTCTGAATTTTGCCAGTTCTTTCTCCTTCATACTTTGCAGCGGTTGGTTTTGGATAACCAGTGAACCACTGTCGGCCCGGTCAAGTGTGCCCAGAATGTGAAGTAATGTGCTTTTGCCCGCGCCGGATTTGCCTGTGATGCTGACGATTTCTCCCTGTTGAATGTGTAAATCGATTCCTTTCAGTACCTCAATTTCACCATACGACTTTGTCAGCTTTTCTGCGCGAATCATGCATGATCTGTTTATTGATGCAAAGGTACAAATTCCTTTTTCGATTCGCGACAACAAAAACATGATCAGAGGAGGTTGCCGTTTTATGGCCGGGAGCTCTTCATAGATATGACATATCTTATAGATATGTCATATCTATGAAAACTTCGGAAACAATTTTATAAAAAATTCAATATGTTAACAATAAAAACTCCGCAGTACAAGTTTTACAACTGACAACTTATTCATTAAAGCCATTCTTTCAGGTCGGAGCAGATTGAATTTTCATAATCTAACGTGTAAGTTAAGGATTAAAATGTTACATTTGTACCCCTGAAAGTTAAGTATTGATATTCGACGTGTATGAAGATTCTTCAGTTGTGTAAAAAGTTTCCCTACCCTTTAAAGGATGGGGAATCAATCGCTGTCACATATCTGAGCAATGCCCTGCATGAGCTTGGCTGTGAGATATCGCTGTTGAGTATGAATACAACAAAACACTTTGTAGATATCTCGTCTCTCCCGTCTGATTTCAACCATTACAAGGAGATTCATGTCACTTCTTTGGACAACTCCATCCGCTTAACAGACGCTTTTTTCAATCTTTTTTCCAGTGAGTCATATCATGTAAGCCGCTTTGTCAGCGAAGATTTCAGGCAACAGCTGATTGCATTGCTCACAGAAAACACCTACGATGTGGTCCAGCTGGAAACTTTGTACCTGGCACCATATATCGATGTGATCAAGCAGCATTCCAATGCTTTGGTTACCATGCGTGCTCACAATGTCGAATTTGAAATTTGGGAACGTATTACTTCCAATACTCGCTTTTTACCGAAAAAATGGTACCTGAAATACTTGACCCACAAGCTAAAAAAATACGAGCTAGACCATCTCAATAAGTACGATTACCTGGTAGCCGTGTCAGAAAGAGACTTGAGAAAGTTTAAGAATTTAGGCTACAAAAACGGGGCAATGGCTTCTCCTATCGGGCTGGATCTGAAGAATTATACGCCACGACAAAGTCAGAATGTACAAAATGACCTTTGCTTTATCGGAGCACTTGACTGGATCCCCAATGTGGAAGGCCTGATCTGGTTTGTGGAAAATGTCTGGCCCAGACTTTCAGGAAAATATCCCGATTTGAAGTTTCATGTTGCAGGTAGAAATACGCCTGAGTCCATCTTGCAGATGAAAGTCAGGAACATGGTGGTTCACGGCGAAGTAGATGATGCTGTCAAATTTGTGAATGCCTACAGCATGATGATAGTTCCACTCTTTTCTGGTAGTGGAATGAGGGTGAAAATCCTGGAAGGAATGGCTTTGGGTAAAGTGGTCGTTACAACAACCCTCGGAAAAGAAGGGATTCACGCCGAACACCAGGAACACCTGCTGGTTGCGGATACTCCCGAAGCCTTTATACAGCACATTTCGGCAATGCTGGATGGGACAGTCGACGCACAGGTGCTTGGTGTCCAAGCAAAGCGTTTTGTGGAAAATGCCTACGATCACCAAACAAACGCACACCGCCTTTTGGAAAAATACCGCAGCCTGAAGGCTAGTCCGGAATACCAGAAATCTCTTTAACTACCTGCACTAAAGGTAAAAAGTAAGCCCCGACTCCTGTCAATAGGGTAGGTATCTGTAGATTTTTTTCTACATTTATTCCTTTTATATTATTCGTAATATATTCATTTTCAAATACATAGATATAATTTATTTGTAAATGGATTGTTGAATTAGACTTCACTACAAAGAATTGGCACGTTATTGGATACATTGTAAATGATGCATGAAGACCATGCGTCTATTTCATTAGTCAATAAAGATCCAACAATGGCAATAAGGACCGTAATAGCAGATTACCAGCGAATGTTTGCTGAAGGAATTCAAGCTTTATTGTCTGATGTGCCTTATCCGCCACTGAAAGTGTTAGGCGTGGCCCATTCTATCGATGAAGTGGAAAAGATGTCTTTCATGGGCATTGATTTACTCATCGTTGAACTTGCAATGGCAGAAAAATCAGAATCTTCCCTGCTTGGTGAAATGAAAAGAAAGTTTCCCGCTATGCGCATTATAGTCCTTAGTAATTATGGCGATTCTGCGTTGGTCCGTGAAGCTTTCAAGCAAGGGGCAGATGGGTATGTATTGAAATCACATCACATTCTGGAGTTGATTCAGTGCATCGATGCCGTTATGACGGGTAAAACTTATATGGCTGAAGGTTTGAGGCTGGCACCCGAATTGAAGCGAGTGGAAAATCAGAACGACGTTGAAAGCAAAAAGTTGCTGGAAGACAGTTTTCTACTCCGCCAAAAGCTGACCCGAAGAGAAAGAGAAATTCTATCTCTGATTGTGCAGTTCAAAAATAATAAGGCAATCGCGCAGGAGTTGTTTATCAGCGACCAAACCGTCATTGCCCATCGAAAGAGAATCATGAAGAAACTGGGGGTGAACAACTCAGTAAATCTGATTAAAATCTCTATGGATCATCAGTTGGTATAGTTTTTGTATTTGAATAAAAATGTGTTTTTCCGGTATCCCCTTACCGGCTTTGCTTACAGTATTTCTCTTGAGTAAATCTGAGACAGGTTTGGAATCATTTTTAGTTTATAATTAAATCAAATTATCTCATGAAATCGGAGAAATTTACTTTTAAAAACCATACGCGGCTTGGTACGTTTGTCAGGCTGAGTGTGATGTCAGCCCTGCTGACACTATGGTACTCCGGATCCCAGGCTCAGGGTTCATGTCCGCTGGCATGTAACAACCTGGTTCAGGTATCTATGGACGAAGACTGTTTTGTCGAAATCACGCCCGACATGATGTTGGAAGGCCAGGGAGTGTCTCCCAACTGTAACTACGTGGTGCAGGTCTTGGGTGCTAACGGACAACCAATCCCGTCAAGCCCTTCTGTAACTGCCTCCAATGTAGGCCAAACCCTGCAGGTCAGAATCTGGCTAGGTGCCAATTCCTGCTGGGGCTCTATCAAAATTGAGGACAAGCTGGCTCCAACCATCGCATGTCCTGACCCAATCACAGTAAGCTGCTGGGACACCAGGAGTTTTCCGAAACCTCAGGCTTTTGACAATTGCAACAACAATGTGACTGTCAACGTATTGTCTGATGTGACAACAGAATTACCATGTACAGACCCAAACAGGGCATCCAGGGTAATCCGTTATCAGGCAAAAGACGCCAGTGGTAACCTATCATTAGTGTGCACACGCACAATCTTCTACGCCAAAATCACACTCACAGATGTGAAGTTTCCTAAAAACTATGACAGTGGCCCCGGAATGAGGCCTCATCTTGAGTGCGATGGAGGATGGGCATGGAACAGCTGGAAATCAGAACCTGAAATTCCGTTCCCAAGCGATGATTGGGATATCAACGGCAATGGCTATCCGGATCCTGCTGAAACAGGTGCTCCTTACGTGGACGATCCTGAAAATATCCTCGGCTTTGTATATGGTTACAAAGTGGGAACAGGTCCTTCCTTCAATCCTGCTTTACCACAGTGTACTCCCGGTAACCTTGTGGGCTATAACATTGCTAACGGAGCATGGCAATCAAGCTGCGGAGCCACTACAAATGCTGAAAATAATTTTCCAATAGATACATTCTATTTCCCACTGCAGGGAAGCAACTCGCTTTGCAAAATTAACACTACCTATTCTGACACAAAAATCGATATCTGCCCAAACAGCTTCAAGGTACTTCGTAGCTGGACTGTACTGGACTGGTGTACGGGTGGTATCGCCACAAAATACCAGGTCATCAAAGTGGTGGATGACGAAGGACCAGTGGTCACTTGTCCCGCAGACCTCACTTCTTCCATTTCACCTGTTTTGGTGGCAGGCATCATATCTGCAGACCCATATACCTGCAAGGGTATCTGGAATGTGAGACCTCCAGTGTCTATCTTTGATTGCAATGCAACCACATGGACAATCAAAATCAAAATTGCGGATGAACAGGGCAACGATCCTGGTGACAGCCGACCGTTTGTGACGCAGGATGGTGAGGCACAGGTGACAGGTTCATACCCTAATTTTGTTCTCACAGGACTTCCTTTAGGACGTACCTGGGTGCAATACATTGTCACAGATGCTTGTGGAAACACATCTGAGTGCAGAACAGAAGTTGACGTTTTTGATACAACGCCGCCTGTACCTGTATGTGATGAATTTACTGTTGTGACTTTATCCAATAATGGATGGGCACACGTTTTTGCTGAAACATTTGATGATGGCAGCCACGACAATTGTGGTGAGGTAACCTTTGACGTTCGAAGAATGACTGCCGGCTGTGGAGCCAGCACAACAAACTTCACACCGTTTGTTCAGTTCTGCTGCGAAGACGTAGGCAGAGAAGTCATGGTTGAACTCAGAGTCAGAGACCAATTTGGAAATACAAACACCTGTATGGTGGTAGTCAATACACAGGATAAGGTTGCACCAATCATTACTTGTCCTGCAAGCGTAACGATCAATTGCGGAGCAGATACCACAGCAAATGTTCTGGGTAGACCTGTATTTTCTGCAACTCCATTGAGCACTCCGTACTTCACAGACAACTGCCCTAACCCGAAAATGTCCTGGAGAAATACAGGAACCATTGACAACTGTGGTCAGGGAGTAATTACACGAACATTTACAGTAACTGACAATGGAGGCAGAACGGCTTCCTGTACTCAGACTATTACGATTCGCAACAATACACCTTATACAGGTCCTGTACTGATAGGCACTGGTCCGATCTGGAAAAACCTGGAAAACAAAGAGGTGGATGGATGTATGAACATTGATACCGATCCTGCCAAAACAGGCAAGCCTGAACTGGGTCAGACACCGTGCAGCCAGGTAGCTTATACCTATGAAGATCAGGTGTTTCCATTTGTAGATGGCGTTTGCTTCAAAATATTGAGAAAGTGGACAGTCATTGACTTGTGTAAGTTTGCTCCAAACCGTGACCCGAATGGTAACCTGTATCCAACTGTACCGACAAACAATGTAAATTCATGGACGTACACTCAGGTAATCAAAGTATCTGAAAAAGTAGCACCAGTGATTGCAGTATGTGCCAAAGCAGACACAGATGCCTTCGGCGAAAATTGTAACGGA
>JAJTEZ010000108.1 GCA_021298335.1 Saprospiraceae bacterium
ATTGGGAGATGAATATTCCACCAGAACTTTTTTACCCGCAGGCGGCTGCCATCCGTATTTGTCTGTCTGGACCATGGTAGTCAGCTGCTGCAACCAAAATTCATCAGACAGGGTGAGATTCAGAAAACCCTGAACTGTTTCAAAACCGACAATATAAGTCTGATGTTCGATGAGCCATTGACCCAGTGTATTTCCGATTTCGACAGGAGATTTTCTGAGCTGGCTAACTAATGGAAAAATCACGATGGTGTAATCGCCTTGAAATTCTTTCCGTGTTTCATTCATCAATACCTGATCCTCTTTCCAGGTGATCTCATAGCAACTCCGGATGGCCTGAAGGAAACTCTGCCGTATCTCGTCTAAAAACTTCATAAACTGATTTATAAACCGGTTGCAAAGATAGCAAATAATTTGAGGCCAATCACCCTATGTTCACGGGGGAGATCATCAAAAAACCGCGACATTCTAGAGGTCGCTTTTCACAAAGCAACGACACATGACTCACAGTGTTGAAGGATGTTATATTCTCATAACCCACCTCTTAAACATGGAAAAACAATGCTCTTACTTTGTATGTTATTTTATAATCACAAACGATACTTTATGGATACTTCTTCCACTATCCTTGCGATTGGCACGCAGTCTGCAGAATCGCCTTTGCACCAAATGCACATCGAAAGGAGGACTGTCAGACCACAGGATGTAAAAATCGAAATACTCTATTGTGGCATTTGTCATTCAGATCTTCATCAGGCCAGAAATGAGTGGAAAGGCACTACCTATCCTTGCGTTCCGGGGCATGAAATTGTCGGCAGAGTAGTTGAAGTAGGTGCAGGTGTCAATTATTTTGCTGTAGGTGACCTGGCCGCTGTGGGATGCATGGTGGATAGTTGCAGAGAATGTGAAAGTTGCCGGGAAGGCCTGGAGCAGTATTGTGAGAATGGGGCAACATATACTTATAACTCACCTGATCTGCATCTTCCTACGCAAACATATGGCGGATACTCTGAGAGTATCGTGGTTGATGAACAATATGTATTACGAGTACCTGCAAACCTTGATTTGGCAGGAGCAGCCCCATTATTGTGTGCCGGAATTACAACCTATTCACCAATGAAGCACTGGAACGTAGGTCCCGGAAAAAAGATCGGCATCATCGGCATCGGCGGATTGGGACACATGGCTGTAAAACTGGCAAAAGCCATGGGTGCCACGGTAGTCATGATCACCACTTCTTCATCCAAGGTAAGTGACGGGCTCAGACTGGGAGCAGATGAGGTCATTCTTTCTACCGATGAAGACCAGATGCTCAGTCATGCACATTCCATGCACCTGATACTGGATTGTGTCTCGGCTGATCATGACATTAATGCATATATGACTTTATTAAAGAGGGACGGATCGTTGGTCCTGGTTGGACTTCCGGAAGATCCACTTCAGATCGCCCCATTCAGTGTGGTGGGTGGCAGAAAAAGTTTTTCAGGCTCAAGCATCGGAGGCATCAAAGAGACACAGGAAATGCTTGATTTCTGTGGTAAACATGACATCACCTCTGAAATCGAACTAATTCACGCAAAAGATATCAACAATGCGTATGAACGACTGCTCAGAGGTGACGTCAAATACAGGTTTGTCATAGATATGGCTACACTGAAAGGGTAATTTTTCAGTTCAGTCCTGCGTTGCCATTTATTCTTTCTCAGGCCACTTTAGAGTTTCACCATCATCTTCCACCTCAGGTAGAAACTGAATCTCGATAGCTTCATCGTCTGCAAACCAGATCATCAGGCCTTCAGATTCTGCCTCTACCAGTTCCATACCAGGATTCTCATCATCACTCACATCTTCCACATTGGTCACAGGAACATGATGTTTTTCGAGGAATTCAAGGCAATCTTCTTTTGACATTCCCACCACAGACTCTCCAAATAAGGTAAAAAACGGATCGCTGACAGCAATGGATACAAGTTTCCAGTCGTAATCCGCATCAAAAACAAGCGAATATTCAAGTTCGTCATAGTGCCATGATTCCAGTTCATCATTGACTTCCTCTTCAAATCCGGGAACATTTTCCACCTCGTCAGGCTTTCCTGCAATTGCCATTACTTCATCCCGGCTCATGCCAAACAACAATTGTCCAAGACCCCTTCCCGGGACAATCTCTTTAATATTTTGATTCATATTTATCATTTTGCCACAAGGTAATGAGACTTTGTCAGACTCCAAAAAAAACCTCCTGTTCACAGCTAGTTGTATGATATTGTGAGAAACAGTAAATTGCGATAAATTTGCTCATATGATTACCAGATGGGGTATTGACCTGGGGGGAACAAAAGTAGAGGGCATTGTGATTGATGCTGCCGACAATAGCATTATAGCCCGTCTAAGATTGCCTACGGGGGCGGATTTGGGCTACGACCATATTGTTGGTCAGATTTGCTCTGTCATCGATCAGCTGCAAGTCGCCGCAGGAAGTAGCACAGCGGCAATCGGCATGTGTACACCGGGTACGCTGGATCCAAAGATGGGAGTTATGAAAAATTGTAACACCACTGCCCTGAACGGGAGAAAGCTCAAAGAAGACCTCCACAAACGCACAGGCATTCACTTCGAACTGAGCAATGACGCCAATTGTTTTGCAGTTGCCGAGACCTGCATGGGGGTGATTCCGGCTTCCATGCCTGATGCCAAAGTTGTCTTTGGGCTTATCATGGGAACCGGTACCGGAGGTGGTTTGGTCGTCAATGGTAAAATTATTGGTGGCAAGCAAGGCATCGGCGGTGAATGGGGTCACAATTTTCTGGACGAGAGCGGAGGTCCCTGCTATTGCGGAAAAACAGGTTGTGTTGAAAATGTCATTTCCGGTCCTGCATTGCAAAAATATTATACGTCCATAACTGGGGCTGTGCTTCCCATGTCCGATATCGTTGCACGTTATCGCTCGGGCCAAGACATGGCGGCTACCAAAACGATGGAAAGATTATTTCATTTTTTTGGAAAAGCGGTTTCAGTCATTATAAACATTGTAGACCCCGATGCCATAGTCATTGGCGGGGGCCTGGGAAATATTGATGAGCTGTATAGCCATGGTGTTGCTGAAGTAGAGAAACATATTTTCAACCATTGCCTGGATACAGTGTTTTACAAACCAGTACTAGGGGATTCTGCGGGAGTGTTTGGCGCGGCCTGGCTTACAGATCTTCCTTCTATAAACCATTCAACAGGTTTCATGTGAAATCATTTGTTCTGACATTCTTATTTCTTCTCACATCAGCAACACCCACAACACCCGATGAGGTTGAAAAAATGCGCATGGTGGAAGCTGTGAATGCAATTAGGAGTAAAGGCTGCCGTTGTGGCAGACGCTATATGCCGCCTGTCCCTCCCATCGAGTGGAGCGACCATCTATTCAGAAGCGCCTACACGCAAGCTGAAGAAATGCATACATATCAATTTTTTTCGCACTATTCCAAAGACGGCCTGAATATTGGGGAAAGACTGGAAAAAGCGGGGTACGACTGGATGGTAGCCGGAGAAAATCTTGGTGAAGGTCAGCTTTCGTTTGATGAGGTACTTTCTGATTGGTTGCAAAGCTATAGTCACTGCAAGATGCTGATGCACCCCAGAGTTACAGAAATGGCTATTGCAAAAGTAGACAGGTATTGGGTACAGCACTTTGGGAAGCCCATGCCAGAAAAAAAGTAGTTTATTCCTCAAACATTATAATAAGCTGCCCTTTATCAACGGCTGCACCTTTCTTCACAAAAACATCCTGTACAACACCTTCCCCCGGAGATTTTACGATGTTTTCCATTTTCATCGCCTCCAGACTAAACAAGCGATCACCTTCTGCCACCAGCTGACCCGGTATGACAAATATTTCTACTACCAATCCGGGCATAGGTGAGCGAATTTCCTTGACGGAATGCTTCGCCGCCCTTAAAAATCCCATTTCGTCAATCAGACGATCCAAGGGCTCCACAAGCCGCACGTGGTATACACTGCCTCCAATATTGATTATTGCTAATTTTTTTTCTCCGTCAAATGAAAGAACTGAAGCGCTATAATGCCTGTCATTCATCCGAATCCTGAATAGGTTGCCTTCCCTGCCCAGAACTTCAAACCGGGAGCTTGACCCACTTGCTTCAGGAGAGGTAAATTCGCCAAAACCCTCCACAACAGCACAACTTTCCAATGTATGTTTCTCAGCCATTCCCAACGATATTTACTTCAGATGCATTTTTGAATTCATATAGGAGGCTTTCATTAAAAACCTCGTTTCAAAGGTAGTAAAAACAAGGTAGATATAAAGAAACGGCAAGACAAAACTTCCGGTTGTGGGGTTTTTCGAAGTGTGATACCAATACAGGAGGATGGCAGAGAATACCATTTTAATAACTGTATGATAGACTGTAGCAGCTAGAAATAGCTGTCTATTGGAGTGCCTCGCAAGTTTTGGCGCCAGGAGTTGTACTACTATGGTCAGAAAGAAAAACAGGCAAATGCTGTACAACGTAAGATCAAGGTACAATTTTAAAACGGAATGTCCACACTGAACGATAATGCCTGCTGTCAGAAAAAGCACCAGCAGAATCCACGCAAGCACTTCGTTTTTCATTCGGAAGACGTAAGTTCTTTGTACAATTTATACATAAATGCCGAAAAAAAAACAACCACCAACGTAACAGTAAAGTATGGTTTGGACAACATCCATTTCTTGTCAAGCCACTGACCAAGCAATATGGCCATGACTACGACACCAGCCAACTGAAACGCAAGACCGGTATACTTTAAATAGCCATTTGTCTGCTTATGGTTCATTTTTTAGAAGAGAGGCCAGCTTTTGTCCGCTCATGCTGCATGTACCGTGCAGTAGTGCTCCTGCCTGCACCAGTAATTTTTCTGTTACGACATCTCCGTTTACGACTCCGGTTTCCTTGATGGCAAGTAATTCCCGTACTGTCAAACTCCCGGTATAGGAACCTTCTATGATGGCGTTGACACAGGATACATCACCTTCTATCTTACCTTGCGGACCTACAATGACTCTTCCCCTGCATTCCAGGTTTCCTTTGAGAGAACCATCAATGCGGATATCATTGGCAGCTTGTATGTTTCCCTCGATGTGAGTGCCCTCTACAATGCTGTTGCTTAGATTGGCTGAAACCGGTGTCCCGGAAGAACCGGATGTTTTTTCTGTCTTGTTGCCAAACATCGTGTACGTTTTTTAGGATCAAAGAATTAACACCTGTTTACTGCACGGTCGAAACTGAACCTGTCCACAAACTGAAAAACGACTTTCCTTTAGAACGACAACTCAGGTCCGTGGAAACAATTTATTCACACCAGACACCCATTTCAGAAAATTACCATCTCGGACAATATACTCCCCTGCTTTCAGGTCCGCAGATATTGTACTGCATCGAAAATTCGAATGCACCATTGGCTGCAGAAGCCTGTCTGAGTCCAGAGATATTGATATCGTAGCTGAAGCCGATGTTAAATTGGTCGTAATTAAATCGGGTCGACAAAATTACTGCATCAGAATGAAGTCCGGAAGGCACTTTGTTTCCGATTCGGTACCAAGCACCCACTTCCCATGACTGGTTTGTAGTCCTGGAAGGACC
Organism: Saprospiraceae bacterium; assembly: GCA_021298335.1. Taxonomy (GTDB): domain Bacteria; phylum Bacteroidota; class Bacteroidia; order Chitinophagales; family Saprospiraceae; genus OLB9. The sequence goes on from JAJTEZ010000108.1 coordinate 5,628, forward strand.
CATAGCAAACCTGATGTTACTGCCGGCGTTGAGGGAAATATGCGGTCCCTGAGACATAAATACTGCAAACGGCAGCAGAGAAATACGCTTTTGTAATTCAAACTGCATTCCCGTATGAATGGTGTATTTACTGTAAAGATTGACAGTTTCGCCGAGGAAGGAAACATTTGGCCTGTTTAGGTGGTGTATTGCAGCACCAAAATACCAGTTTGAATAATTTCCCATTACGCTAAACCACAGGATTCCTGCGGAAATGTCAGGATACAAAAAGTCGGTGTCCTGGAAATTTGGTTCATTAAACGGAAGTGTAGGATCGAAGCCCGCCGCAGTAATCTGCGTCGGCCAGCGAAGGTCATTCTTATTGATGCTTCGGGAGCTCAAAGCAGCATCCGCACCGATAACGAGATAACTCGCCTTCTTACGATACCCAAACATTTTCTTGCTGTAAGAAAGAGATAATCTCCCCTGTGTAGTCCCAAACCTGGATTCTCCGGCCACGTCACCCCACAATGAACCACCTATACCAAAAAAATCCTCTCTCCCTACAGGTACTTTCTGGTCATATGACACGGAGTAAGTATTGTAAGCGTTTGCAGCCAACACGGCCGCCCACTGATTCCTGTAATTTGCCACCATCCTCGTTTTACAATTCATCACTCCCGTAAGTGCCGGATTCAGGTTGAGCGGCGACATATAAAATTGGGTAAAGTGAATATCTTGCGCCGTGATAGAAACACTTGACAAGACAACGAGTAACACACCGATTTTTGAAACGAAATTGTTCATACTTTTCTTTTACATTACATCACAAGAGATACCTGCAATACACAGGTATCGAGCGGATAAAATTAGATATAAATCTCAAACTTGTACACAATATGAGGAAAAAAAATCCAAATGCCAAACTTTTTCTTTGCTTTTCCTATTCCTGCCGGCGTTTTGCCTGAAACTGGTTCACCAGAATCTCATCATATTTGTCTGCGCATTCCAGAAATCTGTCCATCAGAGAATACAATGCTTCCTCCTCAATATACTGGTCAAATAAACTGACAGAAAACAAGACATCCTGCCCCTGCATTGAAAACCACATGCCCTTTAATTCGTGATTCTGCTCCAGCAGAAACCGGTACATTGGAGCAATATCCCCTTCAGGAAGCATACAAAGAACACAATCTGACAGCAACATACCATTGCGCTCGTAGTACGACAAATATACAGTTGCACTTCGCTTTTTCAGTACCCAGGCATTGGGCCCCTTGCGTGTCAAAGCAATTTGGAAACCCAGCTTTTGAATCACAGACTCGACAGTCTCACTTACTCCTTTGGGAACATATTCCGGAATCTGACTGATTAACACTAGTTCAGCACCGCAATTTTCACAGGTTTTACTTGCCGCAGTATGTGGCTCAAAGGTCACTTTCTGACAGGAGGTACAGCGAACGCCCGGTTTTCCTTTCCCTTCCGAGAAGGTAGCATGACATGCTATTATATAACGAGAGGGCAATGAAAAGCCTATACTGTTGCCGTTTTGTATGATAAACGTATTAATGCCCACTACCCTGCCCAATGTATCAATGAGCGGACCACCGCTATTGCCGGGATTTAAGGCAGCATCGTGCTGTACGTAATAAATATCATTCTCCTGCTGTGTCAGACTGGAAACGATGCCCTGCGTAGCTGTAAACTTGAGATCAAACGGATGGCCTACAGCAATGACACGATCCCCTTCCTGAAGCTCACTACCATCAGCCATTGAAATATCGGGCATGCTGTGCTTTTGAGGTGCCTTTAAAAATGCCACATCATGTCTTGCATCAAGAAATATGACATCGACCATCTGCTTTTCAAATGTCCTGCCCGCAACCACTATAGCCCTATTGCCTCTCACTACATGCTCATTGGTAACGATCAGGTTCCATTCACTCATGAAAAATCCTGTTCCTGTACTGTAAGGTGTGGCAATCTGAATGATGACGTCCTCAAATAGCCGAATGATGTCTTTGCTTTCCTTCATCCTGTATTTTTTGTTTTGAAGAAATAAAACAACTTGTTCCCTTTTTGCACCGATTACAG
>JAJTEZ010000109.1 GCA_021298335.1 Saprospiraceae bacterium
AGGCTATGAGGCGGCCCGCTGGAGGGATACCTCATTTCACAGTCTTGCCGGACGCATTCCACATTTATCTGCCGGACCAGCACCGGATACTTCCAAAGAATATTGTTTTGAGATGGCAGCCACCCTTGCCATGCTGAGGGTGGGCAAGGCATTGATCTTTTCTGAAGATTCCATCCAAAAGAGGATCGATCAAGTCAAAGTCGAATACCAGTCCACCGGAATGCCGGAGGAGATTTTTGAACGCTCGGCGCAGTTTGCAGACAGTGTGGCAGCACATATTTTGCGCTGGTCCGGTAAAGACAATTACAAGCAAAGCCGCTCATTTCCTAAATACAGCATCCAAAGCGATCCTGCTACATGGAGGCCTACGCCGCCAGGATATATGGACGGTATTGAGCCTTCGTGGAATAAGATGCGCACCATGCTTATGGACTCTGCTTCTCAGTTTAAACCCGCGCCTCCTACACCCTATAATATGACAGATAAAACCAGTCAATATTACCAGGAGGCGATGGAGGTGTACAATGTGGTCAAAAATGCTTCAAAAGAACAGACCGAAATTGCCAATTTTTGGGATTGCAATCCTTACAAACTGAATGTGACCGGGCACGTGATGCATGCAACCAAGAAAATATCTCCCGGAGGCCACTGGATCAACATTACAGGACTCGCCTGCCGGCAGTCAAAATCCGGATTTTTACCATCTATCAAAGCTTACGCCTATGTATCGCTGGGGCTCTTTGATGCATTCATCAGTTGCTGGGACGAAAAGTACAGAAGCAATGCTGTGAGACCTGAAACAGTCATCAATGAGCAAATCGATCCGGAATGGTTGCCTATGCTCCAGACTCCACCCTTCCCGGAATACACCAGCGGACACAGCGTGGCTTCAGGTGCTACCGGTGTCATACTAAGCGATTTGTTTGGCGATCAGTTTTCATTTGTCGACGACACTGAAGTGGAGTTCGGTCTGCAAACCCGCTCGTACACGTCCTTCGAGCAGGCTGTGCAGGAAGCATCCATTTCCCGCCTGTACGGGGGTATCCACTTTATGCCTGCCATAAAAAATGGTGTGATACAGGGCAAGTCCATCGGTCAGCTGGTGCTGGACAGGCTGGGAAAGTAAGGGTTTTAAAATTGAAAATAGATGAAAGGTCGCATCTCTGCCGACATCGCCTGATAGAATAGCAAAAACAACAGGACCGAAAGCAGAAGCATCACCGCCAGCGGTAATGTTGCAAACCATTGCCTGTATTTTACCTTCCAGTCTTCAGGAAGCCAGTGAATGACATAGCCCACCAGCATCAGTCCCAGAATTTCCCGGTAGGATGAGGCCATGGTCAACGCCAGGTTCGCCCCGGTGTGGTTCTGAATACGCTGGAACAGCATCGAAACTGTCTCCAGGTCCGGACTCCTGAACCAGATACGTGTAAAACTAATGAAAAGTAGCGTCACAAAAATCATCAGGGGTCTATACCACGTTGCCTGGACTGTCGATTCGGGACGCATTCGGGTCCAGAATTTGTGCGCCATCAGTCCGGCCCCATTGAGGGCACCCCAGATCAGGAACATCCAGCTGCTGCCGTGCCAGAGCCCGCCCAGCAGCATGGTGACCATCAGATTAACGTTTGTATTGAAGGCCTGTCTGACGATGGGGTAATACCAAAACAACACAGTCATAATCGCAGCCATCGTCACCATGAAAAAGTAAAGCCAGGCTTTTCCATACAACAAGCCAGCAAAAAGGCAGATGATTGCCAGACACAAATACGAAGCCCAGGTGCCCGTCTTGTTGCCACCCAGGGGAATATACAGATACTCTTTGAGCCATGATGACAAGGAGATGTGCCAACGTTTCCAAAATTCACTCGTACTGGCCGCTTTGTAAGGCGAGAGGAAGTTGGTTTTTAGCCTGAATCCCAGAACCAGTGCGATGCCGATGGCAATGTCTGTATACCCTGAAAAGTCAGCATAGATCTGCAATGAATATCCCAAAATTCCGGCAATGACTTCCATTCCGGAATACAGGCTGGGCTGCTCGAGGATTCTATCTACAAAATGAAAGCCCAGATAATCAGCCATCACCTTTTTACCAAAGCCATTCAGAATCCAGAACACGGCCATACCAAATTCCTCCCGGCTCAGAGCATAAGGCTGACGAATCTGGTGCAGAAATTCGTGCGATTTAACAATAGGCCCTGCCACCAAATGAGGAAAAAAGCTCACAAAAAATCCGTATTCCAAAATATTTTTCACCGGTTCAACCTTCCCTCTATACAAGTCTGTGACATACGATATACTCTGAAACGTGAAAAAGGAAATTCCCACGGGTAGAATCAGCTTGTCTACACTGAACTTCGTGCCAAACCAGGTATTTGTAAAATGTGCATAATGATTGAAGAAGGCTTGCTGGCTTCCCGTAATGTCATTCACACTTTCCAGAAAGAAATAGGCATATTTGAAGTATCCCAGCAAAAAGAGATTGCAGCAAATACTGAGGATCAGAAGGAACTTTTTTGATCGTTTTGACGTTCTTCGGTGAATTTGCTTCCCGATATTGTAATCATTGATGATTGTAAACAGGAGCAACAACAGAAATAATCCGCTCGTTTTAAAATAGAAGTAAAGCGAAACCGCAAACAAAAATGCTGTTCGTACCGTATGGATACGGTGTGTGAGAGTATAAAACAGCAATACAAGCGTAAAAAACAACCAAAAATAAGGTTGCATAAATGTCAGCGGGTGGTCCGGATTCCAGGAAAACATTTCGCCACTCAGGAAGTCTCCGATGTTAGCAAACGATAGATTCAACCAGAAATTCAGTTCAGTGAGTAGCTGCATATCTCATTTTTTTCGAAGTGATTGTGGAATCATAGCCTGAAATAACAGAGAAGCCAGTAACTTGTATCCTTTGGCAGTCAAATGGATTTTGTCACCGCCCGCCAGCCCGGCGCGTTGCCAGGAAGCAATGCTCTTCAGTCCGCCCATTACGCCAAACAGATCCCATAAAGCCAGGCCTCGCTCAGATGTGTAAGTGTGAAGAGCCTGGTTGGCGGCCAGAGAACGCTGGTTTACATATTTTTTTTTGCGGTAATGGTCGCTCACAGTTGTAAAAAGCAGGCTGCAGTCCGGAAAGTCGCGTCGGATGACCGAGACAAGGCTGTCGTATCGCGCAATGTATGCTTCAGGAGAAAAATGTACATTTTGGACATCATTGACCCCCAACGAAAAAATGACCAGGTCAGGTTTTATCTCGCTGAACTGCTGTTGAATCAAACGGCACTCCAGCAGCGATGTCGTAGATGCACCATTGACACCCGCCTGCACAATGCGAATACCTGACTCCTCAGTGTCGGCCATTACGCCATGGATGACAAGAGGGTAGCTGCCTGTATCTATTCGTACAAATCGAAAGGTCAGACTATCACACCCGGGTGGAAATGAAAATTTCGTACAACCCGCTGCAAGATGGTACTGCATGCTGATCTGATCCGGCGATGCATGGGCGGGCAGCAACATATACGGACTTAGCTTGTCGTGAAATATGGTTGCGCTCCTGATATGATGTTGAAATTTCTGTGGCCTGACAACAAAGCTCAGAGATCCGGATGTGTCTGCAGTACTGGCCACCATGCCCGATATGCCGAGCTCCTTGCATGGGGAGAGACCCACAGAGGAGCATAGTTGCCAGGAGGCTGACGAAGAGGAGGTAAAAGATGCAGGGCCATTTTTTTTGACTACCTGAAAAGGGAATAGGTACCGCCCAGAAACACCAGTACCTGCGTGTATCCCCAAACTGTCCACCAATGTGTCTGTCCAGGTTCCTGCCTGCACGTGTGATCCTCCGATATGAACGATGGTGAGCTGACGAACTGTACCTTCCTGCAGCCTGCGGTATTTTTTTAAAAATTGAGCATACAGGCTGCTGTCTCCTGATTGCTGAATGGTGTTTTTGGACAGGTCAAGAAAGGAATATCCGCTCAAACAAATTGATTGTAATCCTGGATCAGGGAGGCATAGACCATCGAGCCCACTTTTCTCGCTCCGTTTGGCATAAAATGTATGTAGTCTTTGGCAGCAATGCCTGCTTCCACCCAGCTGACCATGCTGTTTTTTCCACCCATGCTCTGATATACATCAAAAAAAGCACACTGATTAGTAAATGCTGCTTTCTTGATAGCATCGCGCAGTGATTCCAGGTGTGGGTGAGTCACAAATTCTGTTCCTTCCTTGACACTCATGTCTGATGGACCCAATACAAGAAAACTGGCATCCGGCACAAGTTTTTTTAACGTTTGAATCTGTGCTGAAAAATATCTCCCAAACTGGTCCGCCTGCTCCCTGGAGTGCATATACGGCAGAGTATTGCCCCCAAACTGAAGGATCATCAATTTTACCTGAAAATGGTCGTAAAATGATTTAAGCTGCCTGCGGTCAATTTTGTTGAAAAATGTACCCGAACTGCCCCTTAAACCATAATTATCCACCAATAGCCCCCCGTCTCCTTCAAGAGACAGGCCATAGACATCCGGACTGTCTTTACCGGAAAAACGCAGTGTAAACTCTTTGGTGCCTTGTGGCAGTTCATATTGAAAGATGTGAAAACTTCCTCCTGCCTGCAAACTATCGGCCACTAAAACATTGCCCTGGCTTTCAATCACTAATGAAGTCTTGTAGGTCGAATTTCCATAGTAGAGCTTTATTTTATGTGCAGCCATAGCCGAACGTGTCATTCTCTTGATCGTACACCAGCCTTCAGACACTGAGATGCTGTCCCTTTGCAATGGAAACGGTACATAGCGGACAAATCCTGCACCCGGACCAAACTGGTTATGCGGAACGCGCCTGTCGACTTTTGTAAAGTTGGTGTATCTGTCCCAGTTGGAACTCCAGCTTTGCTTCAAATCCGGGGTAGGAGCGAGCGGCATGAGTGAGATAAATCCGGGCCCGATCCCTCCAAAGCTATTCTGTAAACGCTGCCGTATATATTGCGTAATCCTGTCTCCTTCAATCTGGGAATCGCCGTAATGCAAAATACGTACCGCACGCTTTGCATGGACTCCTCCGGCAAGCGTTCCGAAAAAAGAATGCAGTGCCTCGGTAGAACCATCGGCATATTCAATCGGCTGGATGACTTTCAGACCTTTCTCGTCGACCTCACCTGCACGCAGGATGTCCGTCGAATCCTGTAAGATCCTGGAAACAGTACTGTCTACATCTTGCATCGATGTTTCGATCAGCGTATCCGGAATGGCCAGGATATGGGTGATGTCTGTTTTTGTCGTTTTCTCCAAAACAGAATGCAGTGAAGGAATTCTGATATGGAAAGCATCCCCTATAGGGTAAATCCGGTCAGGAAATGTCCATGAAATGACCCATATGCATGCAAAAAATGCAAGGAGAAAAAGCAGTGATGAAGTAGTTGTGTGTGGTTTCAATTTTTACCGGTTACTGGGTTTTAGCTTCAGTGAAATTTGTAGAGTTTTAGTCCTGTTGACGAATCGGTATTATTAGTATATTCATCTGTTATCTCAAATTCGGTGCTCCGTTTTCTTCTGTTATTATTTTCTTCCGACATCCATGATTGCCTTGTAAGTGAAAACCAGTACTGGTCAGATTCAAAATAAGTAAACGTTCCATTACATTCAAACCCGGCCTTCTTCAAAATGGACACAGAGGCCTGATTTTTGCAATGGGTGGCTGCGTAAAGAACTGGAATATTCATTTGATAAAACGCATATTCAATTATTTTTGAAGCACATTCAGTTGCAATACCACGTCCCCAGAATTCGGGAAGAAACCTGTAGCCAATATCGTAAAAAGCACAATATCCATTCACGGCTTCCTTGACCCATTTTATCCCTGCCCATCCTGCAAATTGGCCTGTCTTTTTTTCCAGCACGGTCCATCTTCCGATACCGGATTCTTTGTATTGCCGTTGCACGTGTGCAATCACTTCTTCTGCCTGCCTTTTTTCAGTAAACAATGAATTTCCCAAATATTGATGCACAAGCGCATTGCTATCCAGAGCATACATGCCCTCAATATCTTCCGGTTCCATCTCACAAAGTACGCACCTCGGCGTCTCGAGTATTATCTTTCTATGATCAAACGCAACTGACATTTGCCTGGCTAATAACGAATACAGTGCGTAATATTACGCCAATCCTTTGAGTTTACCTACTGTTTGCCGCTCTTCCTTTCTCTCCAGCCGCTTGCTTCAGGGGCATCGTTTTCAAAGAAACGGAGTCACTACCATTGTTTTCGAGTCTTGAACAAGGTCCACGGCATGACGATGTAATACGCCATCATGCACAGGTCAAGCAATGGGAAAAACACCTGCATTTTTCTGGTTTTCAGCACACGACTGGCTGGAATAAACAGAGTCATTTGCACCAACCATTTCAGAACAAGGATGATGAGTGCCTGGAATCCGGTTAAAATATCGCTCATGATCAGTAAAACCAGGAAGATAAACCAGGCTAACTGGATGAAAGAAAACATACCCAAAAGTATCTTGTGGAGATGACTGTAATACACCGAGGTGCTCACATGCCTGGATTTTTGCCTGAGAAAGGAAAAAAGGTCAGCTTTGCCGGGTGAATACACAAAAGCTTCAGGATCAGTATTAATAGCTGTATTTTTTTTGTTGGCGGCAAACTGCACAAACAGGTCGTCATCACCCGAAATCACTGATGTCGCATCGCTGGCAAAGCCTTTGTCTAGAAATAGCTTGCGGAGGTAAAGCAGATTTCGACCAACCCCCATGTAAGGTATGCCGGCGCGCGCATAGCTGATATACTGGATCGCTGTCAGTGTGGTTTCGTACCGCTGGAACATATTGAGAATGCCGGGTTGCTGTGACGTAGGGGCAATGCCGAGGACAATTTCTGTACCCGGCCTTTCAAGGTATGATCTTACCATGGAGCGAATCCATCGGTTGGAGGCGGGCCGGCAATCGGCATCTGTGAGCAGGCAGAGAGGGTATTTGGCGTTCCGGATGGCTTCTGATAAAGCGGCCTTTTTACCTGGTGCATTCCGTTTGGCATGCAGGTACCTGATCCGTTGATCCTGCATTTCAATCACTATGTCTTTGCTGTGGTCTTCGCTGTAATCATCCATGGCCACCACTTCAAATTTCGGATAATCCTGAGTTAGAATGGCGGTCAAGGTTTCACGCAGATGGATTTGCTCGTTTTTAAAGCAAATAATCACAGATACCCCAGGCCATTCTGTTGGCGGAGTGCTGCCACTATGCCTGAGCCTGATAAGGGCTAGGGCAAACCACATCCAGTACAAAAGCAGGCAGGCGCTGCAAGCCCAAAAAACAAACAGCATGATCTGAACAATCAAAAACAAACGCTATGGGGTAAATGGATTCAAAAGTACACAGCTTTGGTTGAATTCTTACATTTTTTCACCGAACTTCTCCTCTTTCCCAAGCTAAGGAAACATGTCACTCCTTAGCTCTTTTACTTCTTTTTCATCAAAACATCTGCAGAAAACCCGGTGATTGTGATGATTTCCCCCTCGAGCTTGCCATTGGCAGATTGTGGAATGATGCGCAGCACATAATTCCCCGCCAAAACCACTGTATCGGACTTGCTGTCGGGTTTTACGGCCATTCGTCGCAAGAGCGGGCTCAAATCAAAACGTTGAATCGTATCAGATCCCATGACGAACAAGCCATTTCCATCTTCCAGACAAACTACATAACCGGCAGCATTGCTTGCCTGCTCGCGAAAGTTCTGGTGAATTCCGGGTAGCAATGCCTCAAAATCGCTAATCTGAAGGCTGTCGAACTGATTTCGGTTGTAATCCCAGTAGCGAGTATCCACAAAGTCGTTGTATTTGTTGATATGCAGGAATGTTATCAAATCTACTGCGCGCAAGGTGTCAGGCAATGAGTCAAGCAGTTTGTTGCGATCGAATTTGCGGATAAAATTGAGGGAATGTCTGGATTCCAGATATTCCAGAGAGGCGGTGATCACGCCATTGGTGTCCTGCAGACTTGTATTTGTGCGTTGCAACACACCCTGTCGAATGATTTGATTTTTTGTAAGCGTTTCTTCAATAAATTGTTGTTCTGCAATGACTGGAAACCGACATAAAGAGTACTTTCCGCTGAAAAAAGCCACGGCACTTACTACCATCATCCACTTTGGAATCAAGGAAACAGCCTGTATTTCCTTCCGCCAGGACAGCAGCCAGGACCCGGCAAATAATCCGGTAAAAAATAACGACATATACCAGTCCTCCTGCACTCCTTTGTTCGTGAAATGGTACCATAATGACCAGACAAGGGCAAGCAACGGCAACACACAAAATGACTGAAACCACTTGCGGAAGACACGCAGTAATACATGATCTTGCGCATCGAAAAAATAAAGGCTAAGCAACCAGGTAAACATTCCCGTACCCACAAACCAAAGCGCCATCGTTTGGTACCAGTCTATCATCTGGTTTTGAGAAAAAACGACGGAGAGAATGTACACATGCACAATGATGCCGTACACCAGGGTGATAGGCACGGCCGCGAAAATCACCAGAAAGCGGAATACAGATCTGGGTGAAGACACATGGCTGTCATCAATAAGGGGAGGAAATTCAGCCAGGAAGTACCCAGTTTGAAATAAGCCAGTGATCAGAATCAACAGTTTTGGGTACATCGTAGGTGAAGGCTCCCAGCCAAATAGCATGGAAATACCCAGAACTGCCAGGCTGACAGCTGAAATGAGGATGCTCGAAAATAAAAACGATTGAATCCAGACTAAAAAAGTGCGCACATTGTATGAAACTATAGATCTGGCTATACTCTCTTGGCCAAATGGAACGATGCTGACGCCCAGGTGTAGGATGAGGCTGATGCCCACCGATGTATACCAGAAACACGTATCCGCATGGTTGTAGTTTTCGGGAGCCAACAGAAAAAACAACATGAGAAGACCTAGAATCGCTGCCACTCCAGTCCAGAAAATTCCGGTTGACAAGTGTCGGCTATCGCTATATAAATTCCAGTTGAATGCCGCCAAAAACCCAATCCATGCGGTCAGAGGCCAGCGATAAAATGCACCACTTACATCGTCTACCAACCAGACAAGGAGGAAAGTGGTTGCTGCGGCAAATAAAGCCGGCACTGGAAACCGCCTGGCTACTCCCACCAGGCGATTGCTGAAATTCATCAATGGAATAATCTGGTTCATGTGTGCTGTAGAGAATTAATGAATAAATATACATTGTTTTTCGGACTTTAAAAGCACTTGTCTTCTACCCATTTTTCGGTGATGCAGATCATGTTTTTGAAATGCTTTGATTCGACAACTTACATTGCGAATGATGTATTCATTGTATTCCCCTTGCCATTTAAGGTCAGTGGGCCGTTTTGTGCGCCAACAAGAGTCCTCCTCTGCAGAAGGTCACAAAAAAGAAAGTCATAATAATTTGTGAATGGCTTGGAATCGGGTGGAAAACGAATTATATTTGTTTGAAAAGTAAAATGCGAGGCGAAATATGCCGGTTGGTGTAGCAATAAACGAGAAGGAGCTGGTTGATGTCAGAGCAAAATTTGACTCACTGCTGCGGCTCATGGAGAAAAGCCTGCAGGAAGAAGACCGAGAAAATCTGGACAGGGCTTATAATATGGCAGTCGATGCCCATAAGTACCAGCGACGGAAGTCTGGAGAGCCTTATATTTTTCATCCCATAGAAGTAGCGCGTATTTGTTTTGAAGAGATCGGACTGGGCCCAACGGCAGTAGTCTGCGCTCTGCTTCATGATGTTGTTGAAGACACACCAGTCGAATTAAAGGAGATTCAGCAAATTTTTGGACCAAAAGTTGCGATCATTGTCGATGGGCTGACAAAGCTCGATGGTACCTACAACCTTGACAATGTGGAAAGCCCGCAGGCAGAAAACTTCAAGAAAGTGCTAAGCACACTGGTTGTAGACGTGAGGGTTGTGCTCATAAAAATGGCCGACAGGCTTCACAATCTTCGGACAATCGGTTCACAGCCCAAGCATAAACAACTGAAAATTGCAGCCGAAACAGAATACATTTACACCCCTCTCGCACATCGCCTGGGGCTGTACAACGTAAAAACAGAATTTCAGGACATCTGCCTCAAAATCACAGATCCTGAAATGTATGACGAAATCAGCCACAAGCTGAGTGATTCAGACCAGGAGCGTAGCCAGTATATTCAGGAGTTTACTCAGCCGTTACAGGATGAACTGTTGTACCTTGCCGTGCCGGTTCGGGTAATTGGCAGGGTAAAAGCGATTTCTTCCATTTACAATAAAATCAGACATAACAAGGTTTCTTTTGAAGAAATTTACGATATTTTCGCTGTGCGAATCATCATCGATGTGCCTGTTGAAAGAGAGAAAAGCTACTGCTGGCAGATTTATTCCATCATTACAGACGTGTACAAGCCCATACCGGAAAGACTGAAAGACTGGGTAACCACACCTAAGGGCAATGGTTATGAGTCGCTGCACACAACAGTGATCGGGCCACGAGGAAAATATGTGGAAGTACAGATCAGATCAGAACGCATGGATGAAATCGCGGAGAAGGGATTTGCAGCGCACTGGAAATATAAGGGAATCAAAAAGCAGGAAAATTTTTACGATAGCTGGCTGGATAATATTCGAGAAATCCTCGACACAAAGCACGCCAATGCGATCGAGTTTATCAACGACTTCAAAACCAACCTCTTTAGTGAGGAAGTGTATGTGTTTACACCCAAAGGGGATATGCGCATCGTGCCCAAAGGCGCAACTGCCCTTGACTTTGCCTTTGAAATTCACACAGACGTAGGCTATCACGCCACGGCATTGAAGGTCAACAATAAGCTGGTTCCCATGGGCTACAAGTTGAATAATGGAGACCAGATCCAGGTTATCACCAACAAGAATCAAAAGCCCACCGAAGATTGGCTGAAAATGGTGGTTACAGGTAAAGCCAGGTCAAAAATTCGTTCAGCCATGAAGGAAGAACGTCGCAAAATTGGTGAGTTAGGCAAGGAGGCGCTCGAACGGAAGCTGAAAAACCTAAAGCTCGATTTTGAGGAGAATATCGATGCCATCGCACGGCATCTGGGGTTCCGGAGCAGGGGAGACCTATTCTATGCCATTTCCAGAGAGGAGGCAAAATTATCGGATGTACGCAATTACACCATCGAAAATGGCAAAATCATCTTTAAAAAGGATGAGGAGGAGACCGAAACCAAAAATGCCCCTGTCCTGGAAGAGCTGAGAAAAATCCAGCTGCCTTCCAAAGCAGGCAGATCGCATATACTGGTCAATGGCGAACCTGCAGATCTTTACCAGTATTCCTTGGCTACATGCTGTAATCCCGTACATGGCGATGAAATATTTGCTTACCTCACATCCGGGCAGGGGTTGAAAATACACCGCACCTCTTGCTCCAATGCCACGCACCTGCTTGCAAATTATGGCTACAGAGTTCTCAAGGCAGACTGGGAAGATAATACCAACTCAAGTTTTGTGGTAGAACTGCTCGTTACCGGCATCGATTCAGGTCCCGGTGTAATACAGACACTCACCCATGAGTTGTCCAATAAGCTGGGCATCAACATCAAGTCCTTTAGCATCGAAGGGAA
>JAJTEZ010000218.1 GCA_021298335.1 Saprospiraceae bacterium
TGGCACAGATGGTGGCGTGTATATAGGGACAAATGCTGGTGTTTTTTACCGCAACAACAGCCACCCCGACTGGCAGCCATACAGCACGGGACTCCCTCTGAGTGTGGAAACCAATCGTCTGAAGCCTTTTTACCGGGACAATAAAATCCGCAACGGTTGCTGGGGATTTGGGGTCTGGGAATCTGAGCTCTATGAGCCGTCTCTTCCGCAAGCGATACCGACCGTGGCGGCTCCCTTGATTCGCTGCAACCGTGATACTGTGTATTTTGATGATTACTCTGTGTTGAATCATGCCGGGGCTACCTGGTCCTGGTCGTTTCCGGGAGCCTCCTGGGTCAACAGTTCATCCATCAGAAATCCCAAGGTTATATATAGCCAAAACGGGTCATATGATGTCACCTTGACCGTGACGGATGCCGCCGGTAACAGCAGCGTGCGCACGATCACTTCAATGGTGACCATGGCTTCTGAATGTGCTCCCGATTCGATCGCCGGTAAGGCATTGCAGGCCTCGGGTTCTGCCATGCACGGCTATGTTCCCTCCTTTGGAATGGAAGATGTGGATTCTCTCACTGTCACAGCCTGGGTACGACCCACAGGCATCCAGCCGGATTATAGTGCTATATTCATGGGCGATGGTACAGATGCGGCCGGATTCAATTTTAAGGACGGAACAAACAAGCTGGCTTATCATTGGCCCGGAGGACAATGGTGGTGGAACAGCAACATCAACGTGCCCGCAAACCAGTGGAGTTTTGTGGCGATGGTTGTCAGGCCTACAGGAATCACGTTGTATTGTAATGAGCAAAGTGCCACGCATACCTTCACATTAACCCCCACAGACATACCCGCATTCAGAATAGGTAGTTACAGAAACTGGGGTTCGCGAAATATGAACGGACTCATTGATGAAGTGGCAATTTATGATCGACCTTTATCTACTGCAGAAATTCGTGAACTTCGCCATCTGACTAAAAAACCGTCTCAGGATGGTTCTCTGATAGCCTATTACCAGTTCAACAGCTCCTCAACCCATGATTACGACAAGGTGGGCACAAGACACATATATCTTACCTCTGGTACAACGAAGGTAACCAGTACAGCACCTGTAGGCGGAGGCGTTTCTCAGCGAATGACCATTAACTCAGGAGGTACCAAGCAATTTCAGATTCCGGGGATTTCGCTTTATCTCAGGTCAGGCAGCACTTACCCGAATGGGGAAGTCGTCGTATCAAAGCTCAACGTGCAGCACGTGCAGCCCGACCAGTTTCCTGCTTCTTCCTATCCGCCGAATGGATACTGGATCCTGAATAATTATGGCACTAATGCCGTGTTTACAGACGCCGACAGCGTCAGGTTTTCAGGTAGCGGCAATATCACCACTGGTTGTCAGGATCTGGATTACTTATTCTACAAACGTTCGGCCAATGCAGAAGGTGCCACCTGGTCTTCGCCATATGAAGCGATACATTTTGAGGGTCTTGCAAATCCCGCCTTTGTGACTTTTGATCATCAGGCGCGGGTAAATGGATCCTTACAGCTTTATATGGTCCGGGATAACGATCCTTACCCTTCAAGCTGGGAAATCTGCAATGGCATCGATGATGATTGTGACGGTCTGATCGATGAAGACTATGGCTTGCTGGTAACTAGTGATGCCAATGCGGGCCCGAATACGCTTAGGGCTATTTTGCAATGTGCTCAGTCCGGAGATACCATCCGTTTTGCTTCTTCTATAGACACGATTGTCCTTGAGTCACCTCTTGTATTTACTAAGGATCTGGTGGTTCTGGATGATTCGGGTGGGGAAGTAGTGCTTGCCATCGACCTGCAGGCTGCAGGATTTGCCAATGCTACAGGGGGGCTGATCAACACAGCGGGAGCCAGTACCACATTTTCGCATGTCAACGTGTGGCATCAGGGCAATAATGCTTCCAAACCTGTCGTTTTGAATTTGGGCAGTCTGACACTCGACCAATGCGTATTTTCCGGTAATCCCGCTTCAGTCATCAAAAATGAAGTCGGCGCCGCTTGTGTGACATCCGGTATCGTACGCATTGAATAACATGAAAGAACTATTCCTCTAAACCATCCTGGCCACAAATCCGAGAACGACAGAGGAATACATAAAACATCAAGATACGAACCATCCATGTTTCAAAGAGTGAATCGCTACGCCGTTTTGGATCAGCCGCATCAATTTCCTCACCCTGCAACGGTTGCAGGGTCGGGCATCCTTTGTTTGGGTGGGGAGGTGGAAGTTCAGCAACTGCTACTCGCCTACCAGTATGGCATTTTCCCGTGGTACAATCAACGGAAGCCAGTGGTTTGGTGGTGCCCATCACCGCGTTATGTCATTTTCCCTGAGAAGGTCAAAGTTTCCAAAAGCATGAGGCCCTACTTCAATCAGCAAAAATTCAGGGTGACCTATAATGCCTATTTTCAGGACGTTATTCGTTTTTGCCAGCACATTCCCAGAGAAGGGCAGGATGGCACATGGATTAATGAAGATATCGTCAATGCATACAGCCGACTCCATGAGTTGGGTCATGCAGTATCTGAGGAAGTCTGGTCGGGGGAGGAATTGGCTGGAGGTTTGTATGGTGTGTCTATCGGCAAGGTTTTTTTTGGGGAGTCCATGTTTAGCTTGTTACCGAATGCTTCCAAATTCGGTTTTATTACATTGTGCAGGAAGTTAGCATCAGAAGGTTTTGCTGTGATTGACTGCCAGCAACCCAATCCACATCTGGAGAGCCTGGGAGGCGAATTTATCGATGGAAAAAAATTTCATGATATTCTGCGTCAAAATAGGCTTTACACCCTAACGATGGCCTGAAAAGAAAGTATGAATTCGTTTGCAGATAATGGAGGTTCGTCGGAGGGGGCAGCTATTTTATGCGGCCAGTGTAACTACCCAGGGAAGAAAGAGCAGTCCATCCACAATCAGAGCATAAAACCATGCCTTTCGGTTTCGTAGGCTTAACCACATGGTGCACCATGTGGCAATGTTCGTCTGATCTTAAGTACCACCTGGAATACTTCGATGCCTGAGGCATTTCTCTCTGTTCGCTGATCATAGCCAGGGCCAGAAAAAACAATGTTCGTGGCAAGGTCATTTGCAGGACCGAAGCCGCTGATGCTTTGACGAGAACCAGCGGTATTGTCGTAGTAAGAATGGAAAATACAACGGCCAGCGAAACTACTTTGAGCAATTTGTTTTCTTTCCAAGGCAGGCCACTTTTTTTCAACCCAAAAAAATAGAGGTAGGTTACAAGGACGCTCAACAAAACCAGCAAGAAGGCAATCTCAATTTTCTGCAGGGCAATCAAACCCAGCACAATCAGGGCGATTGCAGATACATTTGATCCGGTCAGGGTTTCTGACAGGCTGGCAAACTTCCACCAGGGAACCTTCCAGTAGGGAGCCTGTAAATAGACATACCACGTTGCCAGACCCAACCAGACCAGGTAACCGAAATCTGCCGGTTCTGAATAGGAAGTAAAAGCTACGGATGCATACAGTGCCGTACCTAGCGCCAGATGCACCTGAGAGGAGGCGTAGCGTTCGGAAAAAGCAGCAGGGGATTTTGTAATTGGCAGCAATTCAGTGTGTATTCGGCTGGATGGAAAGGTTTAAATGGATTGTGCCGAACGAAAGTATTTCCGAATGTTCATCCAAAATGCGGTAGCCAGATAGAAGATTACAGGCGATCCAAAAGAAGCAAAACTGCTGTAAATAAAATACATTCTGACACGCGACTCATCAAGCCCCCATTTCATTGCCAAAAAGCGACATACGCCAAACGAAGACTTTTCAATCCATTCATGGCGTAACCTGTCCAAATACATCATTTTCAACAATTTGTATCGGTAACAAAAAAATCGGTCTTTTGTTCAAGGAAAAGTTCTTTTTATTTGCAAATCATTCATTTTCCGATAGATAAATTTGAAATCAAGGAAGTAAATTTCCAAAAATATAAATGGGATGATGGAAATCTATTTCCCCTTTCTCCCCAGGTAAGTCAACCATTGATCCGGAATCTCAACCAGGATCGCATGCGCATTGTGACAATAGGTAAGTTTTATATACATTTGTCAAAAGAATTGATCGATGAAGCCACTGGGAATCACCTGCGTAGCACTACTCCTTTTTTCTTGTGCGTCGCCTCGCACCAAATGGGTTGTGGAGGCTGAAGACATATCCCTTCAGGAAGAAATGCTGGATACGCTGGTTATTACCGACGATTCGGATGACCTGGAGGCTACACCTCGTACGTTTCGTCCTTCAGCGCGGCAGACCTACGATATTCTGCACACAAAACTTTCACTTTCCTTCGATTGGAAGAAGCAACATGTCTACGGTGTGGCGGAGATACAATGGAAACCTTATTTTTTTCCTGTGCGGACGCTGGTTTTTGATGCCGTTGGCTTTGAAATCCACAAGATTACTACGAAGGATTCAAGGGA
>JAJTEZ010000110.1 GCA_021298335.1 Saprospiraceae bacterium
CCAGGATAAAGTACTCAAATTTTCATGGGGCATGCTCTTTCAGTCGGACCTCAGTGTGCAAAACTGGCTTGGAAGATTAGGTGCGTTATTGTCCAATATGTTTTTTTACTGGGGATTTGGTCTTCCTTCTATGATTCTTGTGGTACTCCTGATACGACTCGGATTTGACCTCATCACTCGAAAACCATTGCTGCCATTTATCATTCTTGCGCGTAACTCCTTTGTTATTATGGCCTTTTTCTCTCTGGTCCTGGAGTTTTTATTTCGAAGATCTGAATTTACCTGGGGTGGCGCTTTCGGTGAGAGTACCTGTTTCTGGCTGACAAATTTCCTCGGCCAGATCGGTTTGTTTTTGCTGCTGATGTTTACCACCGGGGCATACATCATCTGGCGTTTCAATCCAAATTTTGACCATCTTACACTGAATAATCCATTCGCAGGCTTCGCAATGCCAGGTACAGACTTCTTTAAGTCAATGGAAGACAGCGATGTAACACCAAAAGCAAAAAAGGAATCCTCTTCAAACACCATGCGCGATGCCTTCTTGAAATCGCTGTCCGTAACACCCGGACAATCTGAGGAATTGAGTGCTGAACCACAAAGGGAAGAAAGTATAAATGATGACTTTGAACAGGCCCATCACGAAATGGAATTTGATGTCTCTCCTCATACTCCAGCTCCATCAAATCCAAAACAATCTCAACACCTTGAACTTGATGTGGAAGAACCCTTTGTAGCTACAGAAAGGAAGATCGACAGAGATGATGATTTTACTCCCGGTCTGGCTAAAGTCCCTGTTGCCCCGGAAACACAAATTGAGGCAGTCAAACTTGAAGATGATCTCGAACCCTATGATCCTACCGCAGACTTATCACGTTTTAAAATGCCAACCCTGGATCTCCTCCTGGAATATGCAGATCAGAAAGTGGAAGTGGACAGGGCTGAACTGGAAGCTAATAAGGACCAGATTATCGCGACACTGCTGAATTATAAAATCGAAATTACAAAAATCAGAGCCACCATCGGGCCAACTGTAACATTGTACGAAATTGTACCAGCTCCTGGTGTAAAAATATCCAAAATTAAAAACCTGGAGGATGATATCGCCCTGAGTTTATCAGCTCTCGGAATCAGGATTATCGCACCAATTCCGGGAAAAGGAACCATTGGTATCGAGGTGCCTAATAAAAATAAGCAGGTCGTTTCACTCAAAGAAGTCATTTCATCAGATAAATATACCCAGACTAAAATGGCCCTGCCAATTGCATTAGGCAAAACCATTTCCAATGAAGTCTTTGTTGCCGACCTGGCAAAAATGCCCCACTTGCTCGTGGCGGGTGCTACAGGCCAGGGGAAATCAGTGGGTATCAATACTATCCTGATGTCACTACTGTATAAAAAGCACCCCTCACAGGTAAAACTTGTTCTCATTGACCCGAAAAAGGTGGAATTGTTTCCGTACGGGCATTTGGATCAGCATTACCTGGCCTTTTTACCTGACCAGGATGAACCTATCATCACTGAAACTTCCAAGGTAATCAATACTCTCAATTCACTTTGTATAGAAATGGATTCGAGGTACGATTTGCTCAAGAAGGCAAGAGTGCGAAACATCAATGAATACAACGAAAAATTTACCGATCGAAAATTAAGTCCGAAGGAAGGGCATAAATTTCTCCCTTATATAGTACTTGTCATAGACGAATTTGCCGATCTGATTATGACGGCCGGAAAAGAAGTAGAGTTGCCAATTGCCCGACTCGCTCAGCTTGCACGAGCTATTGGTATTCACCTGATCATCGCTACTCAACGACCTTCCGTCAATATCATCACTGGTATCATCAAGGCGAATTTCCCAGCCCGTCTGGCATTCAAAGTGACCTCTAAAATTGATTCACGCACCATTCTGGATTCAGGAGGAGCAGATCAGTTGATAGGTGCCGGTGATATGTTGTTGTCCATCGGTTCCAATAATATCCGGCTTCAGTGTGCGTTTGTAGATACACCGGAAGTTGAAAATGTGATACAGCATATTTCAGGACAGCAGGGATTTCCTGAACCTTTCTACCTACCCGAATATAAAGGGGATGATGAGGGAAATGCCGGAAACTCAGACATTAAAGTTTCCGACCTTGATGATATGTTTGATGAGGCAGCACGCTTGATCGTGTCGTCTCAGCATGGTTCGACGTCATTGATCCAACGAAAAATGCAGCTAGGATACAACCGGGCAGGAAGAATCATGGACCAGATGGAGCAACTCGGCATCGTAGGACCTGCACAAGGAAGCAAGCCCCGGGAAGTATTGTTTTACTCTTTAGACGAATTAAATCACTTTCTCATCGCATTGAGAAATAAATAAGATCCAATTTTATTCATGTTTGACCCAAAATCCGCCTTACTTCACAGTCTGGCGGATTTTTTTATTAAGTCACTTAAAATGAACAAAATAGGGAGATTATTGTTAATGATCTTTTGGTGCAACAGTTTCATTTATGGCGCAATCCTCTATCCTCGACAGACAAATTTCACCCTACCAACAGCTGATGGCTGTGTTTGGACTTACGTTTATCCTGATGCTTTCTTCCCGCCTGATGCCTGCTGTGCCATATTCTTCCACTGCGGGTATCATGCCATGGGTTGTATTGTGCGGCATGATCCTGTTTTTCTCTTTAATGAACAGCATCCTTTCCTTTGCCTCCAACGATGGGGCTAAGTACTGGAGGGATTCCATTATTAGCTTCGCTGTCTTACTCATCGCAGGAGGCTTCCTGGCATGGGGAATGAGCGGAGTGCCCATCGGAGAAGCAGGTTCGGTAAGGTGGATTTATTTTGTACTGACGTTTGGCTACCTTGTTTTTTTATCTATTGTAAATTTGATTAAGTTCTTTGTCTTTCTCGCACAGCGCCAGGATCGTCGCTTGCGAGGTGAAGAGTAAACACTTCTTTCCTAGTTGTAAAAAGTATTGATCTGCAAATTTGATAATCATGCGTCTGATTCATTTGTTTCTATGTGTTTTTATGTTTCTTTCGTGCCAGCGAACAGTATCTTCACAACAGCCTACCGATGAAACAGCCATGCAGGAAAAATATTACCTTAACGGCCGGGGCGATACCATCTTACTGATCTCCAGGCCTGAAAGTGAATGGAAAAAAATTCTCTCTACTCAGGAATACTATGTTTTAAGGACAAAAGGTACTGAGCGGGCATTTACAGGAGACTTGTTACAGGAAAAGAAAGAAGGTTGGTACACTTGCAGGGCATGCGGATTACCGCTGTTTCACAGTAAGCACAAATACGAAAGCGGATCAGGCTGGCCAAGTTTTTTTGATGTATCCGACAAATCTTCCATATCAACCACTACTGATTACGACATCGGATATCCTCGAACAGAACTGACCTGCCATCGCTGTGGCGGGCACCTCGGGCATGTTTTTGACGATGGACCTTCACCCACCGGAATGCGTTATTGCATCAATTCAGTTTCTCTTGATTTTGTGGAAGAAAAAAAATAGAGGATACAATTCTCGTTACAGAATAATATCCTCTAAAGCCACAATTATAATCGATTGATATGTTCTTTGGGGAGGGGGAAATAGTTTGCCTGCTTTCAGGAGTGAATAATACTACCGGCTGTGCGTCTATCTTGTCACATAGTTTTTGATAAAAAGGAAAAGTACTCAGACTTCAATTCTCCATAAATACTCCGTTGCGTGTCCAGTTTCTCTCGCAAACCAGTGTGGTCGTCAAATTTCACACGGTCTATGGCTGTTGGCTTTTCTTCAGCAGTCTGTGCGACCATCTTTTCATGTGTTTTTACCTCTTTCTTTAATTGGTCAATCACTTCATCGTGGAGAATGAACTGGTTTTGAAAATGTTCAATAGACGCCCTAACCTCATTGGATGTGTAACGAATAACTACTTCCCCAAGTCTCTTACGAAATGAGGCAATCTCCTCTTCCCAGAATTTCAACTCACTAGTCCACTGTCTGTGTTCAAAATGTAGGTCTGACAAATATACCTTAACTTCCTTATGCATGATTGTTTGATTTTATAGAGTGAAACAAAATTCAATTGTAAATCTACGTCAAAAGTAAAGGGAGGAATTGATTTCAGCTATGACGTAAATTTTAAATATACCTGATAATAATCACCATTGTTTTGTCACCAGTTTTCTTTCCCTATCTTTGCCTCGTCATTAAACGGACTATATATGCTGAATGTTAATTCAGAAATCGGCAGCCTGAAAAAGGTAATCATTCATCGCCCCGACGAAGGAATCGCCAGAATATCCCCGAAGAAAGCAGAAGAATTATTATTTGACGACATTGTGCATCTGCCTCAAATGAAGGAGGAGCATGATATCTTTCGAAAAGTGTTGCAACACCTGATTGGGAAGGAAAATGTACTGGATACACAACGCCTTATATCCGAAGCCTGTGAGGCGAGTGCGGAAATGAAGGATGAACTTATAGATAAAGTGGTAGACTATGAAGAGTTGCCTTCATCTGATAAGGCTTTTTTTCATTCCCTGGATGCTGTTTCACTCACAAAACTTCTCATTACAGGATATCACAAGGACGAAGATCATATTTATTTTGACCCAATTCCAAACTTCATATTCACACGAGATATAGCAGTTGTCATCAAGGATCATATCCTGATTACAAAAGCTGCAAAATCTGCGAGATACAGGGAGAATCTATTGACTCGCTTCATCTTTTATGCCCACCCGCTGTTTCAGGAAATCTCAAGAGCAAACAAAATTATCAATTTAAACCTGCTTGATGAGTTTCCTCCATCCAAAAAGGGAGAGGTTGTATCCATGGAAGGCGGTGATGTCATGATGCTCAATGACGATTATGTCTTGATTGGCTGTTCTGAAAGGACCACTGATTACGCGATAAAATGTGTAAAGGACGTCTTGTTTTCAAAAGGGCTGGTCAATAATGTGGCACAAATCAATATTCCTTCAGATCGGACCTGTATGCACATTGATACACTTTTTACGATGCTTGATGCAAAGGATATCATCTGCTATAAACCTACAGTCTACGATGGGGTGAGTTCGAATGTAAAAGTATTTCGAAAGAGTGGTGCCCAGGTTGTTTATGACTCGGTGAAAAGTTTCTTCACCCATGAAATCAGTCCTGACATCAACTTCATTTTTAGTGGTGATGGCATCACGCCCTACCAGGAAAGGGAGCAGTGGACTGACGGCTGCAACCTGGTCGCTGTTCGACCGGGGGTCGCACTCACGTATGATAGAAATCCAAGAACTGAAATCGCTCTTAAAAAAGCAGGCTATCAGATTATTCATGCTAGAACTTTTCTTCAGCAGGTGCAGGAAGGGCAGTTAAACCCGGTGACAATACAAAAAACGATTATTACTTTGCCTTCCAACGAACTTTCCAGAGCCAGAGGGGGCTCACACTGTATGACTTGTCCTCTTGTCAGGGATAAAATTTGATGAAGCATGTATTCATTTTCTTTTCACTATCGAGTATGTTATGCGGATACAGACCGAATGGGGTATATGTATTACGGAAATTATGCCCGCCTATATGAAATAGGAAGGGTAGAGGCTATTCGAAGCCTTGGTTTGGATTACAGAAAGATGGAAGAGGAAGATCATATTATTTTACCTGTGGTTGCACTGAATGCGCGATACCTGCTTCCGGCAAAATACGATGAAGTACTCGAAGTGAAGACCATAGTGCCGGAAATGCCCGGCAAAATGATCACATTTGAAAATCAGGTCTACAACCAGAATGGTCAGTGTATTCACACGGCTGAAATCAAATTGTTTTTTGTACACACGATTTCCGGAAAGCGGATAACTTGTCCTGACTCAATAACTGCGAAGTTGCAAAACTATTTTAATGGCGGGAATGAATGCTAAGTGGAATAAATTGCAGGAGAAGCCTTGGGTAAGCAAAATCGTTGGGTGGTCAAAAAAATACAGCCCTCCCGGATTTTCCGAAGTTCCGCTGTTTGAGGTACTGCGATTTGTGATCGTTGAAACGCAAAAAGACAATCTCACCACCCGGGCAAATTCCATTTCATTCAGCTTGTTTTTATCTGTTTTTCCTGCCATCATTTTTATATTTACCTTACTACCTCTTTTTACTTTTGTACAGGATTATACATCCATCTTGAGTACTAGAATGGCCGCTGTCCTACCCAAAACAGCACATAACTACATATTCTCCATCGTCAATGACATTACTTCGATAAAACGGGACGGCCTCTTGTCTTTGGGTGCGATAGGTGCTTTGTTTTTTTCATCAAATGGCATGCTGACACTCATGTCCGGTTTTGACAAGGCGTACAACCACTCCTTCAAGCCCCGAAAGTGGTGGGCAAGCAGGTTTGTCGCTATTGGATTAACGATCGTACTGACTCTATTGCTGATTGTCTCGCTGATGATGATGGTCCTTGAAAGTGCTCTTCTGGATTACCTGGGGCAGGTCTTTCAGCTATCCTCCGTTTTTTTGTTTGGACTGAGTGTATTCAATTGGCTCTTCTCCATCTTTTTGGTCTATACCGGCATCAGTCTGATTTACCATTTTGGTCCATCTATGCACCGGAGAATTCCCTTTATCAATGTGGGGTCGGTCATCGCGACGTTTATGTCCCTGATAACATCCCTTGGGTTCAGTTATTTTATCAATAATTTTGGCAGATACAATGAAATATATGGCTCTATCGGTGCATTGATCGTGATGATGATCTGGATTCAAGTCAATTCCTTCATATTGCTGGTTGGATTTGAACTCAACGCCAGTGTAGTGGTGTATAAAAATACACAAAAACGTTTGCAGCATAGCCATGAAAATATCTCTGCAGGCTAAAGAACTTCCGCTACCACAAAAATACTGCCACCAACGAAGATCAGATCTTCAGCACTTGCTGATTTTTGAGCTGCTCGAAGGGCATGTTTCACCGAACTGTACGCTTTCCCGTGTAAACCGATTGCAGTGGCATTGGCAAGAAGACTTTTTGCATCCAAACCTCTGGGTATGCGCGCTTTTGCAAAATAATATTGCGCCTCTTTCGGGAAGATGTTTAGGATGTCAGTAATATCCTTATCATTCACAAAGCCCGCTACAATGTGAAGTTTCTGGTGTGGAATCTCCAGGATTGTCTTGATAACGACTTTCAAGCCACCTTCATTGTGTGCACTGTCACAAAGTATCATTGGATTTTTTGCCAGGATTTGCCATCTGCCCATATAGTTTGTGGCAGCAGAAAAACTAGGTAGAAATTCTGCTATGGCTTCCATCTTCAAAGGGAACTGGGTAGAAATCAAATGAAGGGCCATGCATGCTGTGGTGAGATTTTTCAACTGATAGGGACCTCTAACATCCAGAGAAGTCTGCGGAAGCCAGAGTTTATCATCCAAATGCACTGTAAAACCCTCGTCAGGATGACCAGAAGGGCAAAGCACCTGCACATGGTCAGGAGCAAGGTAGACTTTTGAACCGGTTTCCAATGCCGTTTGCTGAAAGACCGGCAGCGTTTCGGCCTGATACTCACCCACAACTACAGGAATTCCCGGCTTGATAATGCCTGCCTTTTCCCGGGCAATTGCCGGAATTGTATTTCCAGATCAGCCTTGTACTTTGAAATAAACGCTGTAATGGTTTTTTGCGGTATATACTTCCCGTTGATTTTTACCCGCTCCCTGTAATCTTTGTAATGGGGTGAGGTGTAGACTCCCGTTTTGTATCCTGATGCCTGCAGTGCGGCTGCAATCAAGTGAGTTGTGGTTCCTTTACCATTTGTTCCGGCAATATGAATGGTTTTTAGCGATAATTCGGGATTTCCGCAAACCTCGCACAATGCTCTGATATTAGTCAGATCTTTTTTATAAGCAGCCTCTCCAATGCGCTGGTACATTGGCAGCTTGCTGAAAATATATTCTCTTGCTTCCCGGTAAGTCAAGGATTCAGGACAGTTGCAGAAATCTTAGGAAAGAATAGTATCAACAGGTGTGTACTCCAACCCAAATGCATCAGACACACCTTTGTACACGACTTTTCCACGAACGACATTGAGACCCAGCTTCAGTTCCTGATTGTCGGCACACGCTTTTTTCCATCCTTTATTCGCCAGTTGTAACGCATAGGGCAGAGTTGCATTTGTCAGGGCAATAGTGGAAGTGTAGGGTACCGCACCCGGCATATTCGCGACACAATAATGGACTACCTTATCAATGATGTATGTCGGTTCGTCGTGGGTGGTCGGTCTGCATGTTTCGATACACCCTCCCTGGTCCACAGCTACGTCGACAACCACGGTACCGGGTCGCATATCTTTCAGCATTTCACGAGTAATCAAGTGCGGAGCTTTGGCTCCGGGGATCAGGACAGCTCCTACAATGAGGTCGTGGTTTCTGATCAGGCGGCGGATGGTAAATTCATTGGAATACATGGTGATGACATTTGCTGGCATGACATCTGAGAGATAGCGAAGGCGCTTCAGGCTCACATCAAGAATTGTCACCATGGCACCAAGACCGGCAGCCATTTTTGCAGCCTGTGTTCCCACGATGCCACCACCCAGTACCAAAACTTTTGCCGGCGGCACTCCCGGTACTCCACCAAGCAGTACTCCACGTCCCTGCTGGGGTTTTTCCAGGTACTTGGCCCCTTGTTGTATCGCCATTCGTCCGGCAACTTCCGACATGGGGACCAACAGTGGTAATGAACGATCGGAAGATTCAACCGTTTCGTAGGCAAGACAGATTGCATTGCTGGCAATCATAGCCTTAGTCAGTGGTTCATAGGAGGCAAAATGGAAATATGTAAACAAAAGTTGATCAGGTCGAATTAGCGAATATTCCTTTTCTATAGGTTCCTTTACCTTGATAATCATTTCAGCAATCCGGTACACTTCTTCAATCGTGGGCAGAATCTGTGCGCCAGCCTCTGAGTAGTCATCGTCTGAAAAACCGGAGCCATCACCGGCATGCGTTTGAATGTACACTGAGTGCCCGTGTCTGACAAACTCCATGACCCCTGCCGGAGTCAGTGCCACTCTATTTTCACTCTGCTTAATTTCTTTTGGAACTCCGATAATCATGTTTGGTAGGGTTTGAATGAAATAATGTGCAAAATTACAAAATCCTGAGTGATTTTGCAATTTCGGAGGGGCAATTCAAAACGAATCCGGAAGATCTGAAGTTTTGACAAAATTGAAAAAAAATAAAAAAATTGGAGAGGTACTTGATTTATTCGGGGATTTGGCTTTTTTTTCCTTAGATATGACATATCTCTAAGATATGTCATATCTAAGGACGCCCCTAAAACATCCCTTCCCTCACAACTCCTGCAATAGCCAAAGTCTTAGCTTGCTACATATCCCCTAATCCTGAACGGTAAGATTTCCCCCGGTCACCACCAACAGGGACGCACCTGCATCGGTTGTGA
>JAJTEZ010000111.1 GCA_021298335.1 Saprospiraceae bacterium
ATACACCTTCTACTTGTTTGGATTCAGACAGCGATGGCTTGCCCAACTACAGAGACCTGGATGCAGACAATGATGGATGTCCTGATGCTGTAGAAGCTTATCAATCTCTTACTGTAACAGGTACGGATGGAAATCAATATTATGGAGATGGTAGTCCGCCTGCAGTTGATAGCAATGGTAAAGTCATTGGGGCTTCGTACACAGCAGTTGACGAACAAATGTTTACTGCCTCCACTGCAACAACCATTACGTCACAACCTACAGATAAAAATATGTATTCTTCCACCCCTGTCATCTTTACTGTTGGCATTACAGAAGGGGGTGACACGACAAAATATGAATGGCAATTGTCGACGGATGAAGATATGACATGGTCAAATGTCACCGATACCATGTTTTACAGTGGTATGAAAACCAAGGAATTAAAAGTCAAGAAGGCAATAGCTGAAATGGATGGTCGACGGTTCAGATTAAAAGTAACCCAAACGTCCCGCATCTGTACGGAGATTTACTCTGATGCAGTGACGCTGAATACCTGTACACTCATGGCGACAGCAGGAAAGATCAATGATCAAACCTGTATTCCTATACCCGGTGAACCATCTGACGGAAAGGCATACGTCAACGCTTCAGGTGGTACACTACCATACCTATACAACTGGGATACCACTCCAGCAAAGACAACGGATACCGTTGAACAGCTCGCCCCAGGTTCTTATCTTGTAACTGTCACTGATGCTAACGGCTGTATATGGACGAGCAATGCCATAACGATAGCTCCTGCCACTGTACCCTGTTGCAAAAATCCGACTGTGGGAGGGAGTATTTCACTTGATCAGTACATCTGCCTGGAAATGCAGCCTGCCAAGCTTTCAAGTACGGCAGGAGCAAGCGGTGAAACAGGGGTGCTGCAGTACAAGTGGCAGATGTCTACTCAGGAAAATCCCACAAACTGGACAGATATTCCGGGTGCCACTTCATTGGATTATCAGCCACCCCTTTTGAACCAAACCACCTGGTATCGCAGAATCGTAAAGGTGGATTGCGAAGAGACATGGGATGATGCTCCTGCCTCCAATGTTGTAAAGATCACGGTAGTACCCGACACCGATCGCTACCTTACCATAGAAAGCCTGCAGCAACCTACCTGCAACCCTCCGGACGGATGCAAGGTAACTATTAGGGGCTTACCCACAGCTACATGGACTATTGAGCAGACCGGCCCCGTTGATAAGATTCTTACCGGTAACGGCAACCCGTTGTTAATCAATGACCTACCGGATGGAGTCTATAAATTTCGAACCGCCGATGCACTCGGATGCATCGTGTCCCCGCCATTTGGGGTGATCGTTGTAACATATTAAAACCAAAAACGGCGCGGTATCTCGTTCATATTCCCGTGCATATTCTTTGGGCGTCAGGCCGGTAAAATGCTTGAAAGCGCGGTAATACGACGTTTCGGAATTGAAACCTGCAGATCTGAAAATCTGGTCAATTGGTTCGACATTCCCCCCTTTGACGCTTTTTTCGATCAGCTTTTTGGCCTCTCTGACCCTGTAACGGTTGAGCAGGTTCTTAAAATTATCGTCTGCATTCCGGCTAATGGCCTGATATAAGTATTTTTTGTTTGTGGCGAGCTGGGTGATCAGGTGTTTTTGCGTCAGGTCAGGGTTCAGATACATTTTTTCTTCTTCCATAAGACGCAGAATTTCTTCGTATAATTCCCTTCGGTCTTCCTGGCTTTGCTGGTTTTGATCATTGAACACTTCCTGATCCTCGAGAAGCAAATCGTCTGACCGTTTGCTTTCGGAATATTTTAAGGCAGTTCGGTTCATGCCAAACATTTGCTTTTCTTCTTCCAGAATGACTTCCATCAACTTTTCTTTCTGGTAAAGCCGCTTTGCGTGCTTTCGTTTCAGAGATCTGACGATAAACATGCCGATGACCAGTAATATAAGTAAAATGATGATGACAGATAAAAATACTTGTCTTTTACGGGCGTTTTTCAAATCGTTACGGCTCGCATCCAACTGTAAATTTTTTTCCTTCAGGGCATAGCTGGTTTGCAGCTCCTGCAATTTATCTTTATAGGATTCATTAAATATTTGTCTTTTATTTCGGTAAAAAGCTTCAAAGTACTGCAGCGCTTTTTCGTTGTCATGGATGCCTTTATATGCTTCGTAAAGTGAACTGTCGAGGTGAAACTTGAAGGTAGGCAAGGGATGGTCTACCATGATTCCTTCTAGTTCTTTGCCCAAAGAGATGGCTTCTGTATAATGTTTTTGCTGCAAGGCTTTTTCCATCATTTGACTAAAGCCTCCGATTATGAGGGTAGGATGGTTGATTCGTTTTCCCAGTTCTATGGTTTTTCGGATGGTTTTCCTCCAGTTTGCAGTTTCCCCCTTGATATAATGCAGGTGTGCCTGGAGCAGTAGACAACCGCCCCAAACGATGGAATCTTTTTGGCTGGAGGCAATTTCAGCTGCATTTTTGTATCCAGATGGAGGGCTCTCTGTATCTCTGTTAGGGCAGCATCCGTTTTACCCGTTTGAATAAATATCAGGCTATAGGCATGCGATAGCGTTCGTTCGAGCTTACAGGGTTTCTGCAGTCGTAGGATGCTGGCTTTTCCCATTTCGAGTTCTTCCAATGCATAGGCAAAACTTCCTTTGTTGATATTGGCAATGGCGTCTGCCAGCCTTGCTTCGGTAATCAGAAAGCTGTCAGTGACAAAGGGGTACAGGAACCGACCCTGCAGTGATGTTTTGTAAGCAGCTTGCACCTCGCCCTTTCGGCTTTGCAGGCTACTTAATCTCGTGAGAAAATACAGACGCTGGGTGGAATCTTGTATCTGATTTCGGGAGATGTTTACATCTATATATTCTATCGCTTCATTATACCGGTACGTTTGTATCAACGCTTCAAGGTGGGCATCCTGGACTTGGGCTGAAACGGCTCCACTCAGTAAACAAGAGACGATTGTTAGTAAACAAAGCCGAAGGATGAACATTCCTTTGTTTTTTATTTCTGAAGATATTTTGTTGGAGCCAGGGTACATGGTAGGAATGGATGATTAACTTTTTCAACATATTCGCCAAATACGGCCAACACTGATTTTAAGAGCGACTTCCCATTGGTTTAGCTTATTTCCCAAAAATTATTTCTTTACTCTGGGTGAATGAAAACTCTGCCTATTTTTTGGAAATGATACATTAAACTGTATGGCAAAATAAGGTAATTCTTACATTAAATTCCATGTTATTATATACCTGATGCAGGTAGTGTATTTATAAGTATCAGATAAACAGAGATTTGTTGAATTATAGGTTCTTTTTTGGGAATAAAAAGGTTCTTTTTTGCAGAGGCTTCCCCGGAAAGTATTAAACTGGGAATGTGAAGTATGAATTTGCGTGATGCTTTAACGTAGGTCGAATTAATTTTGGGGAAAGGTAATTTGCAAAATTGCCTGCCTGTATAAAATTAAACCAAACCTATTTAGATATGAACATTTTTAGAATTTTTGTCACATTTTTCCTTCTTTCAGTACCAATATTGTTGCTGGCGAACAACATTGCCATCGCCAATACCACTCTGACTGGCAATAACAAGACTGACAAATATGTCCAGGTGAAGTTTGACATTTCGTGGGACAATTCGTGGCGTACCAGCAGTGCGCCCAACAATTGGGATGCTGCCTGGGTGTTTGTAAAATATAAAGAGAGAGCTTCCGGCTTGTGGAAGCATGCAAAGTTGCATAATACGGGACATGTGGCACCTTCGGGATCTACGATTACTCCTGGATTGGTGGATGTCTCTGCATCTTTTAATGCTTCGACCAATCCTGCGGTGGGAGCATTTATATACAGAAGTGCAGATGGTACGGGTACTTTTTCCTTAGTTGATCTGGAGCTTCGTTGGAATTACGGTGAAAATGGCTTGACAAAAGCAGAGTACGCCGAGGTGGAGGAAGTCAAAGTGTTTGCGATTGAAATGGTGTATGTCCCTCAAGGGGCATTTTACCTTGGAAGTGGTGGAGCTGTTTTAAATGGGTCAAATTTTGGTTCAACGACCATTGGAGATGCTGGTAGTTTTAAAGTGGGAGGCTCAACAAATACTCCTTACCAAGTTACATCCGAAAATGCGATAAATATTGTAAATACGTCTGGGAATTTATTTGGTACTTCGTTGAATCAGACAGGGTCACTAGCAAACGCTTCAATTTTAGAGTCTGGAGTTACTTCTGCAGTATTACCGGCCGGATTCCCTAAAGGATATCAAGCCTTTTATTGTATGAAACATGAATTAAACCAACAAATGTATGTAGACTATTTAAATACGCTTACTATTTACCAACAAAGTTTTGCGTTACCTGGCTTAATTAAAAACGCTGGTTATAGTGTCTTTGCTGTTGCTAATGCAACTTCTCCTTCGGCTCGAAACGGTATTCGAACCAGTGCTACTCTACCGTTAAATAATGCTTCATTGACCTTTTATTGTGATTTGAACAATAATGAGGTTGGAGGCGAATATGATGATGGTATGTTTGGGGCTGCCAATTTTATAGACCCTTATAAAGCATGTGCTTTTTTGGATTGGTCTGGATTGAGACCGTATACAGAACTGGAATATGAAAAGGCTTGTCGAGGTACGGTAAATCCAGTGGGTGGTGAATTTCCATTTGGTAGTGGTTCTGGAGCTGCTCGTTCTAATGACAGTCCAATTACGGATGCTGGGACTAAAGACGAACTGCCTATTTCTACAGCCAATATGAATTATAATGGATTTGTAAATTATAAAAATGAACTGAGAGTGGGGTCATTTGCCCGAGCTACAACAAACAGGACTTCTGCTGGTGCCACTTATTATGGTATTTTAGATATGGGTGGGAATCTGGCCGAAGGAGTAGTGGTTGTTTCTTCGGGCGATGATGGTAGAGAATTTGAAGGCAATCATGGCGATGGTACATTAATTAGTTATAGTGCATTGAAGTCTCCAGCAACAGATCAAAATTTATTATACGATGTACTCACCTGGCCTGACTTTCTCGGGTTTGGTATCAGGGGAGCGTCTCTTATGTCTACAATTGGAAGAGTTAGAGTATCAGATAGAGGAGATACGCGCAATTTCCCATCTGGTTTCACTGCCGGCTGCAGAGGTGTTAGAACAGCACCTTAAATTTTATTTTTTCTTGATAATTTGATTATGTATTTAAAAAAAATATAATGAGAATATACTTTTTCCTTTTCATAATATTACCCTTTTTTGCATTTGGTCAGTACACTGGTGGTCCTGGAGGTGGTGCAAGTTCTAATAGCTACATCTTACCCGAACCACCGTGTACCAATCCAACCGATGGCGGAGGGATTGCAGCAGACCAATCTGTTTTATTTGGAGGCACGGTAAATGCTCTGACAAACGATTCTTTTTATCCATTACCTCCTTTTGACGGAACTCTTGAGTACAAGTGGCAGAAGTCCACAACAAGCGCGACCACTGGATTTACAGACATTGCCAATACAAATACAGAAGGATTTACTCCTCCCACCGGTCTGACCCAGACGACTTGGTACAGGCGTCTTGTTCGCGTCGATTGTAAAGCTGACTGGACCGGTGCAGCTATATCTAACGTCGTAAAAGTTGAAATCCAGAATATCCAGACTGCGGCAATTCCCGATGGCTTGTGCCCCGGGGCCACCCTGGAAGTAGGCTACCTGTCCAATGTTACCTTTGGGTCAGGCAATACGTTTTCGGTGCAAATGAGCAATGCTTCAGGCAACTTCAGTTCACCCACGGTAATTGGTACTACGGTGTCTACTGTCCAGAATGGAAATATCAACGTAACCATTCCAGCCAATACCCCTAAAGGTACAGGATACAGGTTTCGGATTACCAGCAGCAACCCGGTTTTCACTGCTTCCGACAATGGCATCGCTTATACCATTGATACCACCAGTACAGCGCTCACAGGGACCATGCCTGATGCGTCATGCAGTGGCAATGTTACTATTACATCACCTACTCTTGGATCCAGCATAAAACTGACTGGAGGTGCGGGTGGTTCAACTGCTCCATATCTTACATTGCCAAATACCTTGGGCGCTACCACCGACTTTACGTTTGAAACATGGATCAATTTAAAATCCTATAATGCTTGGGCCCGTATTTTTGATTTTGGTATCGATGATAATACGTACTTCTTTTTTACGGCTGATTACAATGGCTCACAAAAACCTCGGTTTGCCATCGCCAACGGTGGCGGAAATGCGGGAGAACAGCGTTTGACATCCAGCGCATCCATCCCATTGAATACATGGACTCATGTGGCGGTGGTTATCAGCGGATCGACGACGACGGGTAGAATGTATATCAATGGGCAGGAGGTGGCTACAAATACTTCCATGAGCTGGACACCTGCCACATTACCTGAAACAACCAGCAATTTTATTGGTAAATCCCAATACGCCGCTGATCCATACCTGAATGCAGAACTGGATGAAATGCGTTTCTGGAACATTGCCCGAACAAAAGAACAGTTGGAAACCTCGTATAATTTGCGTTTTCCGGCAGGTACGCCAGGTTTGGTGTCCTATTATAAATATGATGAAGGGACCGGAACATCAAGTAACGATGCGGCTGTCTCAGGAAATAAGGCAACATTTGTCAATTCTGTCGGATGGGTTACTCCTTCCGCATCACCCTCAGGAGCCTACAGTAGTTATAACTGGTCTAACGGAGGCACAACGCAAAGCATCACCATCAATAAACGAAATACATACACAGTCACTGTAACCTCGTCAATAGGCTGCTCTGCAAGGGCCAGTTACTTTGCCGATATTGAGCCATGCTGTACAAACCCGACCAGTGCGGGTGCCATCACCAATGCCCAGACAATCAATACGGGAGGAGACCCCGCAGCAATTACAAGCACGGCACTGCCCAGTGGTGAAGAAGGGGAGATTGAGTACAAATGGCAGATGTCCTTTGTCAGCGACACGGATGGCTTTATGGATATCGCCGATTCAGACACAATCACCTATAATCCTGGTATCCTCACGAAGACAACGTGGTATCGCCGCCTCGCCCGCGTAAGCTGTAAAACGGACTGGACAAATGCGGCAGCTACCAGTGCTGTTCGTATCAAAGTACTGGACATTCCGATTTCAATGAATGATCGCGTATGCATAGGGGAGAATCTGACTATTGGGTATAATACTGAAATAAATTTATTGTCGGGTAATGTACTTACTGTACAGTTGAGCGCACCCGACGGCTCATTTACAAATGCGACCACACTGGCTACAAAAACGACCACGGTAAAGAGTGGGTCTATATCGTTTCTTGTACCAGAAAATACGCCCCCGAGTCCAACCTATAAAATGAGACTCCTTTCTACCCTGCCAACAGTTACTGCGACATCGACTGTTTCTTTGACATTTGGGTTTTGCCCGGCAAATACGGGTAAAGTTCCCAATCTTTGGTTGCGTGCTGATAAAGATGTAACACTCACAAGTAATCAAATGGATATATGGTTGGATCAGTCGGGCAGCCTCAATCACCATTACCAGGGCAATGCCACCAACAGACCAGGATTTGATACAAATAGTGCCAATTTTAATCCTACGGCAACATTCAATGGAAACCAATGGATGGCAGACCCGGATGGCATATTGGCCTCAAGTAAACAGTATACGTCAGCGCACTTATTTCTGGCGCACCGTTCAGATACACCACAATCCAACAGAGGATTGTATGGCCAGTACGTCGAGTTTGGAGATGCACCAGCCAGAGGGCTAAATGTCGCTTTGAAGCCAGGTCGATATATGGGTCATGGTGAATTTAATGGTACCCAATATTTTGGGATTAAATCCTCCACCAACCCTTGGGTACAGCTTCCTTCCGGACCTGAACGAATGAATGCGTATGTATTAAATACATTCAGGTTGCTGAATGGAAAGCAGGACTTGTGGTTTAACGGCGGCGATAATTTTCAGGATGATTTTGATCATACGCATTTCCAAACAGCACCTGATGTGCCCTGGTCTGTGGGTGTAGCCCCTGCCGAATCCAATTCGTTTTCTGCCCCTTTTAGCTTTAAACAATTGGGTAAAATTCCTGAAATCATCGTTTTTGACGAAGCCTTATCTGAACCTAACCGATTTAAGTTGGAAACCTACCTGGGTATTAAATATGGAACAACATTGTTGCACAACTATGTAACATCTGATTTTAACGGTGCCACATCTGGTCCAACCATTGCCTACGATATTGAAACCTACGGCAATAATGTGGCGGGGATTGGTCGTGATGATGCCAGTAGATTGTATCAAAAACAAAGCCGTTCTCAAAACTCGGTTCCATTTGCAGGTATGTTGACTATGGGGGCAGATTCTATAGCATCGAGCAACTTACTTAATCCATCTACATTGAAGAACAATATGTATCTGGTTTGGGGAGACGATCAGGAAGACCCTTTTGAAGTAGATGGTTTTCTGCCCGGTCAAAAAATGCTGGACAGGACATGGAAGATTCAGGCTACTGGCCAGGTGGCTGACTCGACAAACAAGGCAAAAGTGGATGTAAGCTTCAACTTGTCAAATATCCAGTTGTCATTGACTGATTTTACAATTATGAAATTGATCATTGACAGGGATGGGGACGGTGATTTTTCTGCTGTTGCCCCTGATGCCATCCAGGAATATGATGCAGCAGGTTATTCTACCATTACAAATGTCTTATTTAAAGACGTTACCTGGGATACAGACAATAATGGCAAGGACCTGTTTAAGTTGGTCACACTAAGCTATGTGCCGCCCGTTATCAGCAAAAGTCAGTACATTTGCCGAAATACCATACCTGATACATTACAGATTGTTGAAAGAGCAAAAGGTGTTTCTCAAAATGCAGTATATCAATGGCAAATCAGTGAGGATAGCATCAATTGGCGGAATGTGGGCATTGCCAACTCAACGGATGAATTTTATCCAGGCAGACTTTTACAAACTTCCTGGTATCGTGTAATTACAAAAGATCAGGGACGTTCCTACAGACCTTCCAACGCTATCCGTATGAAAGTTGTGGATGATATTCCATTGCAGATCGAAGTATCTTCAATTCAGCAGCCCACTTGTAATCCGCCACAAGGGTGCAAGGTGTTGTTGAAAAAATTACCTATGCTGGAATGGACGCTTTTCCAGGAAGGGAATGCAACAGCTACATATAATGGAGAGGGTGGTGTGTTTACCATTAGTGATTTGCCGGATGGGGCATATCAATTTAAAGTGGCCAGCCCTGATGGCTGCTATGCTACACCTGCCTTCGGGGTGATTGTATTTACGTATTAAAAGATTTGCATTCTGGAAATGGAGGAAATTTCTTTCCTCCATTTCCAGAATATTTATTTTAATAAAAAATGTGTGACTCCTCTGGAGTCCTGAATATACCGATTTCCATTTGGCTAAAGATATATGACCTCACTGAGGTCATATAATAACAAGATGTTTACTGTCTATTCAATAATGGAATCTATAAGATTTTATCTTTGATACACGTGGGTTTTTTAGTGCTACAAATTCATGCCAGTTTGATGTAAACAATATGAAGGCAATGAAAGTGCGTTGCTGACCCAGGGCTTAAAGCAGGGTTGTATTTTTATCATAGGATTGCCTTGTACCTTTACTCAGGATGCTACATGGAATCGAGAGGGCAAGACCTCAGAGAGGTCAAACACTTGTAGCCATGAATTGTAATTGCGGTCAACGACCCTGGAAGGGTCGCACACAGGTATTTTTCCATTGTTGGGTCAAGGATAATGACAGCATAATGGCGATCATTGAACATTGTTTATTGTAGAAATGCAATTTTATTGTTTCGGTTGAAAACGAATAATTTTTAAATTTAATGCCGTAAATACATGTGAATGTGTGACTCCGCTGGAGTCCTGAACATACCGATTTTCATTAGGCTAAAGATATATGACCTCACTGAGGTCATATAACATCAGGAGTTTTACCGCCTATTCAATAATGGAATCTATAAGATTTTATCTGTGATACACGTGAATTTTTAGTGCTACAAATTCATGCCAGATTGCTGTAAACAATATGAAGGCAATGAAAGTGCGTTGCTGACCCAGGGCTTAAAGCAGGGTTGCATTTTTATCATGGGATTGCCTTGTACCTTTACACAGGATGCTACATGGAATCGAAAGGGAAAGACCTCAGAGAGGTCAAGCACATGTAGCCATGAATTGTAAATGTGGATCAACGACCCTGGAAGGGTCGCACACAGGTATATTATTGTACAAAATGCGCAAAAGAAATACAAGAATATATTTTTTCATTATTACAATGCTATATGTGATGAAACTGGTCGAGATTCATCTTTTCAACCATTAGGCGATTTCCTCCACATTTTAGTAAATGAGCGTCAGAGATAAGTTGTATGATCCATTGAACATAAAAATTATCTCAAAAAATCATCAACAGTTCCAAAAAAGATAAAAACACCCCAATTTACTTTTTGAAAATTGGGAGTTCATGCGTACCATTTTGATAATTATCTAATAATATGATAAAATATAATATTTAAAATATACATAAACAATTAAATATGTATATGA
>JAJTEZ010000112.1 GCA_021298335.1 Saprospiraceae bacterium
AGAGTCAACAAGGTCACCCCTCTCCTATTCTCGCTAGCTGATACCCCTGCAAAAATGGTTCAGCTAACGGTAGAACAGATTAGAGAAGTCATCAAACCATGCGGACTTTCCCCTACGAAATCTAAGGCGATTTATACTCTATCTGAAATATTACTTTCACAATACCAAGGTGACGTACCTGAAAGTTTTGAAGGGTTAGAAAAATTGCCTGGCGTAGGGCATAAGACAGCCTCCGTTGTCATGTCGCAGGCATTTGGAGTCCCAGCTTTTCCTGTTGACACACATATTCACAGGCTAGCCACCCGATGGAAGCTTACTTCAGGGAAGAATGTAGCCACTACAGAAAAAGATCTTAAAAGGCAATTTTCTGAAAATTTGTGGAATAAATTGCATCTACAGATAATTTTTTATGGTCGTGAATACTGTCCTGCCAGAGGGCACAACCTGGACAAATGTATTATCTGCAAAACATTATTACCTTCTACAAAAACAAATAAAAATCACGACTGAGTTCAGCATATTCAGCTGAATAGCCATAGATGCCTGCGTCATCATGGAGAGTCAACTGATCTCTCATGATGACATCAGATTGCATAGATGAAAGGCTCAAGAGAAGTCGCTCAATCGGCTTGTGCCTTTTCGTTTTAACTTCGGTAATTTTCACAGGGTAAAGTCCGTAGCTTGCGGCCATTTCAAGAAAACGGAGTCCTTCAAGATATGGAAGAATCAGATCAAAACATCCATCCGAAGTCAATAGTCGTTTTACAGACAGCAGCAGATCACTATGTGATAACTTTACTGTATGTCTGACAGACCCTTTATTTTCATTCAATGAAAATGTTCCTCCGCTAAAAAATGGGGGATTACTTACTATGAGGTCAAATCTATCTGGATTTTCATGCGAAAAATCCTGCACAGAGTCCTGTTTTGAAAACATCCTCTCAGAAAACGGAGAATTCTTCATATTTAATTCAGCAGTTTGCGCAGCGTTTTGATCAATGTCAATGCCCCAGGAAATCAGTATTGGATTTCGTTGTGCTATCATCAATGCGATGACTCCTGTGCCAGTGCCTATATCAAGACATTGTTTCTTATCATGTACGTTCGTCCAACATCCAAGCAATACTGCATCTGTGTTGACTTTCATTTGTGCATCCTTTTGATGGACTTCAAATTGCTTAAACCGAAAGACATCTTGCTGTACAAGGGATTTCCAGTCTGGAAGATCCGTATGCTCTGTTGTATCCTGCATGCTGGAAAAATAGTTTATACAAGATTCAGAAACGCTTGATCTACTTGAAAGTTTAGTACTCTGCTCATTTACGATCGAATTGTTGTCAAAACAAAGGATAAAAAACGTGAAAAAATGTATATTTGTCAAAACCCTTGTTTATGCGTTGTCTTGTGATTCTATTTCTTTGTATCAACTTATTTCCAGAATCTTCTTTTACCCAAAGTACACAACCGTACGGTTCTTTGAACAATACCCAATCTGTTCGTGATGAATTGGGAATTGCGATGAAAAATGGTGTTCAGAATGCGTACACGGTGCCCAGAAGATATGAAGGCGTTCAGGGCAATCCATTTTATAACAGCCAGTGGACTACAGGCATCGTATGCCTTGTCAAAGATTCAGCCGTTGTAAACAATGGTACCACGCGTTATAAGTTTGAAAGTTTTACAAACGAGTTATGGATATTGAAT
Organism: Saprospiraceae bacterium; assembly: GCA_021298335.1. Taxonomy (GTDB): domain Bacteria; phylum Bacteroidota; class Bacteroidia; order Chitinophagales; family Saprospiraceae; genus OLB9. The sequence goes on from JAJTEZ010000112.1 coordinate 1,705, forward strand.
GGCAAAGATTCTATGATTGCCTACTCAAAGGATATATACTGGTTTGTTCTTGATGAAGGGAAAGTTTCACATACTTTTCTAAAATTTCCAAAATACAGTAACGGCAACCCCAATAAATTTTTCCGGAATTTATACAACGGGAATAAAATCCGATTCGTGCAGGAAGCCAAAAAAGATCTAAGACGTGCAGATTTTATTGATAAGGGCATGTATTCTTCTGGGCTTCCATACGACAGGTTTGAGGAAAAGAATGTGTATTTACTGTCTGTAGGCAATGATATTTTACGAAAGGTCAAATTGAGCGTTTCAGATCTGACTGATATGCTTGATGGAGCAATTCAAAAAAAGATGAAGCAGTATGCCCGTCAAAACAAGCTGAAGGGGAAACTTTCTGAGCAGGAAGCGATCAATTTCATTCAGTATGCGGATGGATTGTAAAAAAATGGGCGGAGCTATTGACAAATTGGAGAAAATAGCGTTTTTTTCTTTTATAGAGATATGACATATCTTAAAGATATGTCATATCTCTATAAACCTTCCCCAAAAAACAACTCCCTCAATCTTCATACTCCAATTCCAATTTCTCATCCCCAGGTTTATAATCTACGTAGTAAAAAATTAAATTCATCATTTCATCAACTGTGCGCCAGCCATAAGCTGCATCCCTTGGAGGAAAATATGGGTTTCGGGGATTTTCAGAAGTGTTATCATAACTACCCTCCATTACAATCACAGAACCTGCGGGAACGTGTATGAGTTGTTTAAATTCATATGTTGTTTGCCAATCAAAATCCCAATCATTGATTTTTACCAATGGAATGAGGTCACCATCACCCGTAATCGCAAAAGCCCTGAATGATTTTCCCAGCAGGTGTGCGTGTGGTTGCACAGTGATGAAGGACAAATCCTTATCCAACACACCGGAACTCATGTAAAATGTAGGCTTCTCATTCGCACGTATCTCAAAAGGCTGATTAGAAATATTGCTTTCCCGGAGTATATATGTTTTCACCTCTCGGGATATATTCGTTTTTTCAGTCAGATACAAATGAACTCCAGACCTATCTTCTTCCTTCAAAACTGAAGGTGCATAGTGCATATTCAAAATAAGATTGGAATTTGCCGGCAGGCGTCTGCCAAATCCCTTTGGGAACCGAAACACAAAATTACCTGGTACCCACCCATATAGAAATTCATCTGCCAAAGCCACATTCTGGTATCGATACACTGCTGTATCCATTTCCGAAAGACCATCAATCCCTGCAATTGTACCGGTCGTATCAATCATCAGGCGGCTGTGGTGAACACGCCTTTTATTATCCGGTCGAAACTCAATACCCGTGATATATTTTTCAGACTTTATTTTAGTAGGTAGGTAAAAAAAACGAAAATCATCTTTGTTATTTGAAGGAATTTCAAATTTTGCGTTCATCTCTAGTTTTACTGTAGGTTTCCTGTAGATTTCTATCCTTTGGCTGCCATTCCCTTCTTCCAACTCAGAACCCATCATGGTACCCGTCTCTACCCACTTCCGGAGCTGCTGGATTTCATTGGCAGATAAGATACGTTCGTTTCTGTAATGCTGAAATGTGGAGTCGGCCTTCCATGGGGGCATATACCCCTGTCCGGTAACGTAGGAAATAAATTTAGCTCTTTTCTGCACATCCGCATAGGACTCCAACGAAAAAGGTGCCGGACCTTCTGGATGGTGACAGGAAATACAATGTTTTTGAATGATGGGTTTTACATCTGCTGAATATGTCACTTGCGCTGTCAACACAAAAGAATTTAGCCATGCGGTTAAGAAAAGCAGATAGATTTTAGGAGATTTTATATCTTTCATTCCGGAATTTCGATAAAGCAGCCAACAGGGGGAATATATGCCTGGTAATTTTCTTGACCAGTAAGAATAGCATTCAGCGCATTCTGAAAATAATATTCGGAAACAATTTTACGACGTTTTCCTACACTTTCAAAGAGGTTATCTATTTTACCCTGATATTGAACGGCCTTTTGTTGATTATTGAATATAAAAATTTCTGGAAACGTAGTTGCTTCAAGATATTTTGCCAACATAAAGTGACTGTCATCTACCCAATCACAAGAGAGGTCGTAACGCTTTCGAAAGCGGTTTAGTTCCCGAAAACGATTTTTTCCGCAAAAGACAAGAAAAAATGGGATCTGTTTTGCCTCCAAATCGCCTGACAATTGCCGGATATAATCTACATAGTTAAGACATACCGGACAATCTGTGGTGACAAATAAGAAAACAGCCAACGAGTCAGACTGGACATAGTCCTGCATTGTGACTTCTTTCTGTGTTTCCGAATGTACCTTCAGTTCAAGACATTTCCGATACAAGGAGTCTGCCTTGAAATTCTGCGCATGAACACTCAGTACGACCAATAGCAACAATGCAAACAAAAGGTATCGCATATCAGGCTTTGGAACAAATATAAAAAAGAAAAGGTGAAGAGGGAATACCCCCTTCACCTTTCTATAAATTTCAAAACTAAAATCTTATTTTACAAGAGCTGGCCAGGGTTTTCCGTCAGTTCGTGTAATGGTAATTTCACCTGCTTCAGGATCATAATCATTTTTCCAGCTAATAAATAAATTAGCACCGTTAATCTGAATTTCTCTGAATACATAAGTTTCACCCCAACGGCTTTTACCACTGAAAAACAACTTATTACAGGAGTCGTTCAATTTCAGGTCTCCGCCAGGAAGCTGAGCTGTTGCGCCATAACAGGCTGCATAAGCACCAAATGAAAAATCTGGCTCTGCTGCACCATCAAGAAAAGGCTCATACACACCGGTACCTTTCAATTTAAACTCAATCTTACCAGTTTTTTCAGTACCGCACCATCCTTTTGCTTTATAGTCATAGGTACCAGCCAATTCGGACAAACATACAATGTTGAAGTTCAACTGGCAATTCGCACCTACTGAGTTACTGCAAATGCCTCCAGACCAGGAATCATAGTACTTACCATCAGATGACTTGAATGCCCAGGTAAGGGTAAACTTATCATTTGGAGTAAAGAAACTAGTTGCAGATCTCCTGCCATCTTTAGGATTGGCAAATACATCGCGGCTGCCTGCGCCATCCTGGTAGTCAAATTTTGCGCTTTTGAACGCATTATAAACGTCTGCTGCAGTCCATGAGAAATCAACCGGTGTTCTTGCAGAACCTGCAGGCAACGTTTTGATCAATTTCTTACCATGAGAAGCTGTTTTGGGCAAACCGTCTTTATCCAAATACCCTTCAGACCAGGTTACAAATAAATCCATATCATTCACAGTCACTTTTCCGTCAGTGGAAATCCACTGAAGAGAAGCTTCCAACTTTGAATTATTGTTTCCAAAAAACAAACTTGTTGGAGTTCCTGTCTTATACTTGCCAAATCCATGCGGAACCGATTGGAATTCCGGATATGGGTCGTATGCCTCCTCGCATCCTGCCGCAAACATGACAAGACCCAGGACTAAGGCATAATTTAAAAATTTTACTATTTTCATTTTATCTGATTTTAATAGATTTTCAAAAATTATTTATCCCAGAAAATAGGTGTCTTGTCAAATGCAACATCCTTGTAAGAAGCAGCATTTGGATTCAGTGTCAGCTCAGACTGTGGATAAGGCAATCTGAGAGGAAATCCTCTTACTGTGCCTTCTACGTGATCCTGAATATTGGTAGGAAGTCCAGTCCTTCTGTAAGCATTGTAAATTTCAAATCCATTGCCATAAGAAGAAAACCAAAGTTGCTTCATCACAACGTTCAAGGATAGCCTTCTCGAATTCAGCCCGTGGGTCACCCGGAGCGCCTAATTCAAGCATCGCCTCGATCAGGTAATAGCTGGTATTCACTCCTGTAAGGAATGGGAAAATTCCAGCACCTTGAGCAGCATTGGCAGCAGGAGCAGCCGGAGTCGCCACGTCGTAGTAGCCACCACATGGGTAAACACCAGGGATTGCTCTGAAACCTCCATCAGCAGGAATTCCATCACCATCACCTCTGTCACGACCGAAAATACCTGCAAGAAACGCCTTTTCAGCATCCCCATAAGTCAGTCCCTTGTTTGTGTACAATCTGTCTACAATATTTTTATTGTTGACTACATATCCGTAAATACAAGACTGACCTCCAGAACAAGGCTGTGAGTTAAACTGCGTAGGGTCGTTTGAATCCAGGATCGTTTTGGTCTGTCTTCTAAACTGGAATGGCCAGCGAGGATCTTCATCAACCAAAGATTCAATCATGAGTTCATGGCAGATGTATGTATAATCAAATTCTCCACCTGTGTAAGCACCAGTGTACCATGGGTGACGAACTGAAGTCGGGTCTTTACTATAGCGGAACAACATGTCTTCCGCATTTGTAGAGATCAATCCACCAGCTGCAATCAACGAGGTAATTTGCGCTGTAGAATTAGCAATACCCTTACGACCTGTCATTAACAACTTCAACTTCAGAGTCTTTGCTGCCTTTGTCCAGCTTGCAATGTTTCCACTGTAAATCAAGTCTCCATCTACTTTCACCGGACTACCCTTTGCAAAGTTTGCAATGGCCTCATCCAGTAAAGTCAAACAAGAGGCGTAAATATCAGCATCCTTGTCAAATTTAGGATTGATGATTTTGTCGTTATTATCGCCTTTCAATGCTTCTGAGAAAGGAACATCACCCCAAAGGTCAACCATTGTGGAATAGGCAACTGCCTTCAGTGTCTGCGCAATCGCAAGATAGTGAGGGCTCGTCTGAGAAGCTGCTATCAGACCTTCAAGGTCTTTCAGTGGTCCGGTGTACATATCATCCCACAAACCTGAATAAGAATTGTTATTCAAGTCGTAGCGGGACAACGCCTGGGTTCCCATCAATCCCATGAAGGTTTCACAATCCCCTTCATTATTGGCGAGATTGGTCATCAAACCGATCTCAATCGCAGTGAGTTGAAGGTTGGGCGAAGCACTCGCAGGGTTGTTAGGGTCCTCATTGATATCCAGATCAAAGAGGGAACAACTGGAAATCATGGTCACTAAAAAACCAAACAATCCCAGCTTGATAAAAAGACTATTTTTCATTTTCATGTTCATTATTTTTTAGTGGTCCATTAGAATGTGGCATACAGGTTCACCCCAAAACGACGAGTCGTTGGAGTTGTTCCCAATTCAATACCCTGTACATTTGATGCCGCTGTAAATCCAAGAACTTCAGGGTCCATATTTAAGTCAGGCAGGAAGTTTGGAGCCAGGAACCAAAGGTTACGACCAGAAACTGACAATCTGAGATTTCCAAATGGAGTCTTCTTGACAACAGATTTAGGGAATGTATACGCCAAAGAAACTTCTCTCAGTCTATATACTGTTCCATCATAAATATTGGTTTCGCTGGCACCATAAGCACCAAAACCCTTAGAGAAATGAGATTCAAACGGTGTGATACCTGTAGTATTTGCAACAGTCTGGCCATCAACCAATACCGGCTCATACGTCTGTGGATTTCCATACACACCAGGAATTACACGGAATGCTTCTCTGTCTTCCTGGAATGCGAGCATACCTCTGAGTAGGAGTGATGCACCAGTCGATGTAAACTCCTGACCTCCCTGTTTCCAGTCAAACAAAGCTGTTAAATTAAATCCTTTGTACGTGAATGAATTAATCATACCCATGATAAAATCAGGATTAGGATCTCCTACAATTTCATTGGTAGGTAAGAAGATAGGCAGACCGTCTGTTTTATTGATCAAAACCGGGCTGTTGATATCGTTGTTATCAACTCTTGCCATTTTTGTACCAAACAACATTCCATAAGGTTGACCTTCTCTGTGAATGTTTCCAATGTCCAAAACTCCACCAACGATGATTTCAGAACCATCTCCTGCATCCACAATCAGTGAACGAATTCGTGTGAAGTTGACTGTTGTATTCCAGTTAAATCCGTTATCTGTCTTAATTACGTCAAGATTCAAGCCAAGTTCGATACCTTGATTCTGAATCTCACCCGCATTTACGATCGCAGAAGAGAATCCTGAAGTTGAAGGTAGGTCGGTACTTGTAATCTGATTGAAGGAATTACGCTTAAACCAGCTAAAGTCTATACCCACTCTTCCCTTGAACAAACGAACATCAGCACCAAATTCCAGTTCTTTTGTCAACTCGTTTACAAGATTTGCATTTCCAAGGGTGTTACCAAGTGATGCTCTATTGATTCTTGTACCCGTCGAAGATACGAAAGGCTGGTTGATCGAATATACTGTAGCTGTCTGGTAAGGGCGAGCCTCATTACCCACCTGAGTGAATGATGCACGCACCTTAGCGTATGAGACTGGAGTAGAACTTAAATCTACTGCATCCGACAACACAAATGAAGCGCTAACTCCCGGATAGAAGTAAGAGTTCTGTGAAGCCGTAGGGTTTTTGGGGTTTACAAGTGTTGAAGACCAGTCATTTCTGGCTGTAATACCCAAATAAAGGTATTTCTTGAATCCAATATTGACATCAGCATAGGCAGCATACAATCTCTGTAAAGAGCGGAAGTCTGATCTACCCAATACGGTAGTGACTGCAGCAAGGTTCTGGACAGAATTGTCAATGATTCCATCTCCATCTACAAACTTACTCTGATATTCACGTTGGTTTTGATTCAAACCTGCTGTTACTGACAAATCCAAATCATCAGAAAGATTTGTGTTTGCAGCCAGGAAGTAGTTAAAGTCGTATTCTGCATTTGTAATATCACGTGTCCAAACTCTTCCGTTAGGATCAGTTACACCACCTGTTCTGGTCAAAGATCTCTGTCCATCAGTATATGTGTTGAAACCTCCTCTGGCATTAGCTGTCAACCAGCTTGTCAGCGGATATGACAAAGTCAGTGCTCCAAACGCACGGTTTACTTTGCTGCTGAATCTGTTGTACTTTACCAGCCATCTTGGATTATCAAGTGCACGGTAGAAAATGTTACCACCACTGACTGGGTTTTCAGATGGCCATCCCATCAAATCCACGTTTCGTGGCAGATAGAATAAACGACTGTAGATACTTGCTTCATCAGCACCTTGGTAGTCAGTAAAATAGGAAGGCGCGATGGGTGGTGAATCCTGCAATGTATTTACATAGTTTACATTACCTGAAACGGTTAAGCCATTATCAAGTTTCGCATTTCCTCCAAATGAAATCGTTGTTCTGGAAGATTTTGAGTTTTCAACAATCCCCGTATTGTCCATTCTTGACAAAGTTGTACTCAAACTTCTTTTCTCATCACCTGTCGCTACTGACAAAGAGTTTTCTACAAGATTACCTGTCTGGAAAAACTCATCAAGGAAATTGTATGACTGAAGGGGAATCGCCTTGGCTCTCTTGGATCCTGGCTTGTTTGGATCATCTTCCATCAATTCAGGGAAGATATTTGCATATCCCTGTGAAGCAGGGTAACTGTTTGCAATCAATGGGTGAGGCACAGTTCCCTCTGCATATCCTGCAGCATAGACTTTAGAATATCTTGCATTACCAGCATGAAACTGGTTGTTGATTTCATCCACATATTGCGGGAATGGAGCACCCCAGTTACCAATAAATCCACCATTATAGTTCTGGTCAGAACCCTGCGTATACTTGCTTTGGTAATTTGGCAAATTGGAAATCTTTTCCTGGGCATAGGAAGACTGATAGGTAATTTCAAGTCCTTTATTTGACTTTTTACCTGTCTTCGTGGTGATCAGGATCACACCATTGGTGGCGCGTGATCCATACAAAGCCGCTGCTGCAGCACCTTTCAGTACAGAAACAGACTCAATGTTATTTGGGTCAATGTCAAATGCACGGTTGGAAAACTGTGTCGCCTGTCCTGATGCATTCACGGAGTTATCAAAGGGAATACCATCAACCACAAACAAAGGTTGAGTGTTTCCAGTAAGTGAAGAAAATCCGCGGATGTTGATTTTTGTAGACTGACCTGGGGCTCCACCTGCACCGGTAATGTTTACACCGGCAACTTTTCCGGACAGTGCCCGGATAGGGTCAGCCTCTGCGCGCTGCACTAATTGGTCAGAATTCAGATCTGTCACTGCATATCCGAGAGATTTCTTATCCCTCTTGATACCTAGTGCAGTTACTACAACCTCCTCCAAAAGTTTTCCTTCGGACATTGTGATATTAACGGTAGTAGAAGAACCCAATGCCACTTCCTGAGATTCAAAACCTGTGTAACTGAACATCAGGGTTTTTCCCTCAGAAGGGACATTTAATTCGTACATACCATCGATATCAGTAATGGTACCCACTCCTGGGGCCTCCTTTACAGTGACGTTGGCTCCGATGAGGGCTTCGCCGGAAGAGTCTGTGACCTTTCCTGAAACCATCTTCTGTCCATAAGTCATACCGGTACTGCAAAGCAATACCAGCAATGAAAATAAGACTTGTTTCATACTGAAATAATGTTTTGTTAGTAAATAAGTAATAAAATAAAATGACAACTCACGTTCCCAAAGGACAAATATAATCTCTTTGGTTTCTTAAAAAAACATTTTGTTATAAAAAAGTTAACGAATACTTAATGGAATGTGCTGCCTGTCTACCAAATAGAAATGTAAAAAACATCAAATATCACGATACAAGCATGCTAAACTAATTAAAATACAAAATGAAGAACCCTATGTGGTTTTAAGTTTCCGGACATAAAAAAAGCCATCCCGGATAACCGGAATGGCTCAACTTAAAACTTAGTTTCCAGATTAATATCCAGGATTCTGAGTACATTTTTTGTTTACGAGCAATTCTCCAGCTGGAATTGGCCATAAATAAGCTGGTGATGCTGCAGCGATGGCAGACACATTTGCTTTACCTGGAAGGGATCTCAACAATCTTTGCTGATCAATTCCTCTGAATCCTTCTCCCAAAAATTCAATCTGCCTTTCTACCAGAATGGCTTCAATCAGATCATTGGCTGTAGCAAATGAACTGTAAGCAGGGCCTTTAGCCCGGGTACGCACAGCATTCAGTAAAGCTAAAGCCTGTGCATCGTTTCCTGCTGTACGAGCCTTTGCTTCAGCCAGATTAAGAAGCACTTCAGTGTATCGAATGACTGGCACATAATCCAGATGTTGTGGACCTGTAGCAAACTTGTTCCAGTAAAACTTATTGTTTGTGTTCTTAAAAATGAAAGTTCTTCTTTCATCCTCTTTTACCCAGTTGACAGAATCCTTGATTAAACCATTCGGATTCATGGAATAGTCTCCAATTCCACGCGGTCCGGGATTATAATAAGATCCCAATCCATTTTGAGTACCTGGTAAATCCAGATCAGTAAACGGAAAGCTAAAGATTCTCTCCACATGCGTGTAAGGCGTTTTGAATACTTCAGATGCTGTTGGAGCAAGTGTGTGTTTTACCCCAATTGCAGATGCAAATGGTGCAGTCGCAGAAACTATTTTATTTGCTTCAGTCACAACATCAGCATACCGGCCCATGTGCAAAAATACACGTGATTTTAGAGCGATAGCGGCATTTTTTACAGCTCTGGTTGAGTTGACTACCGCCGTACCAGCTGCCCTGGTCTCAGGAAGATTAGCCTCTGCAAAATTCAGATCATCCACGATTACTGCATAGACCTCAGCCACCGTTGAACGGGCCAGATCATTTTCGCCTGCAGCAACATTTCCCTTCAGCTGCAGTGGAAGACCTGGTTTAGCTCCGTTGCCGTCATTATAGGGAGAAGCATACAATTGCAACAAGCTGTGATAGGAAAGGGCACGAAGAAATCTCGCTTCTGCGCGGTAAGCATTCAAGGTGGCGTCAGAAACACCCTGAGTTTTCAGCTTTGCTGTATTTGCATCCATTCCATCGAGGAAAACATTCACTCTGTTGATGGCCAGGTATGCCGTATTCCAAAGGTTGGTCACATCGTTTACGTTTGAAGGCTGCACAGTATGATTCCACACTGAAAACCCAGTCACGTTATTGGCTGTCTCATTCAGGAAGTTCTCACAACGAATTTCATGATACACATAATTTCTACCTCCTAAGAAGTTTCCATTTTTCACTGAGGCATATAAGCCGGTCGCTTGCTGCTCCACTCTGTCGATGTTATCGAAAACAGTCAAATCAGAAAAGCTGGTTACCGGCACTGTATTGAGCAAATCCTCATTGCAGGAAGACAATGACAACAGAAATGCTGAACTGAGTAAAAATATTTTGATAGATTTCATTTTCTATGATTTTTTAAGTGGGTGATTAAAATCCGACTTGCAAACCGAATGTTAAAATTCTTGCTTGTCCAACGGAATTTCGGTCAACTCCAGGAGCGATATTGGAATTTCCATTGGCAGAAATCTCAGGATCAGACCCGCTGTAATTTGTAAAAAGTAATGCATTTTGTGCTTGTCCGTATGCACGGATGCTGGCAACACGAAGGTTCTTTGTCACTGAAGAAGGGAACGAATAACCTAAGGTAACATTTCGCAGCCTTACAAAATCACCCTTTTCTACGTTTTCAGAAATTGGCAACGCTGATCCATTAGAGACGTTATCACCAAAGACTACGCGAGGAATTGAACCATCAGTGTTGTCAGTTGTCCATCTGTCGAGCACATCTGTATGGTTGTTCCACTGACGCATGTCACGCAATCCGGCCTTTGTTCCGTTGTAAATGTAATTTCCACCGGAAAACTGGAACAACAGGCTCATGTCAAATGACTTGAATCTGAATGTATTGCTTAATCCCCCATAGTAAGTAGGCATTGTAGGACCTGTTACCACTGCACTATTTGCTTGAGTGGCTGCACCTGTTGGCGTACCGTCGGACACAAGAGTCCATCGCGATGCTGCTGGGGCTGCGTGGTTATACTGTACTTGTGTATATGTCGTAACACCATCTTTTACATCTCTTCTGAGGAAAATTCGCTGGCCATTCGCTGGATTGACACCAGCAGTCTGAACCACGTACAAGCTACCGAGAGACTCTCCTACTCTAGTAATGTTTGCTACCTCAAGACCGGAACTGGCTCCCAGGATGTCAGCACCATCAGAACCTAAAGCAGTCACTTCATTTGCCTGAGTCGTTAAATTTAAACTCACCGTCCAGTCAAAATCAGTAGTCCTGACTGCGTTGTAGGTAAGTGTGGCTTCAATTCCTGAGTTCACCATGGAACCCACGTTGGCAGCTACACTGTTGCCTGGAATACCCTTGGATGGAGATTGAGGTACTGATAAAATCAAACCATCAACATTGTTTTTATAATTCCCAACTACACCATAGCTACCACGCAATTTCATATAATTGATGGTGGATCCAAGGCTGTTTTTCCAGAAATCCTCCTCGCTAATCGTGTATCCCAGTGATCCTCCGTAGAAATTGCCATATTTGTTGTCTGTAGCAAAAGCAGAAAAGCCATCACGTCGGAAATTGAAAGTAGCATAATACTTATTGTTATAACTGTAATTTACTCGTGAAAACAACGATGTCAGGAAGTTTTCAGTTTGGAAATTATTTGCCGGCGTAATCGTGGTGAAATTGCCCTGGAAGCTCGTAAAGAACGGATCAGAAATCTGAGTTCTCTGCGCTCCCCATCGGTTTTGAATTGTACGCTGCTCTTCGGAACCTAACAAGAAATTCAAAGAGTGTGCATCATTGAATGTCGCATTGTAACTCAATGTATTTTGCCAGTTCCATCTGTCCAGCTTATCAAATGTATTGGTTGCCAATCCTCCATTTCCAAAACCATCTCCGTGTCTGCGATCCCAG
>JAJTEZ010000113.1 GCA_021298335.1 Saprospiraceae bacterium
AACAAAGAAACCAAAACCATTGAGATCAAAGTATTTGCTCCAGTCAATGTGTCTGCAGGTCAGGACACCTGTGTAGTGCTGGGCAGGGCAATCCGACTGGCAGCTACAGGAGGTGTATCATACAATTGGGATAATAAGGAATTGATCAGCGGTCCTGCCAACGTGGCAAATCCTCTGGTCAGACCAGAAGTGGAGACAATTTTCTCGGTGACAATCACGGATGCCAATGGATGTGTGTTTACGGATGATGTGAAGGTTTGTGTGAAAGCCGACTCATTCAAACCTGTCAGCATCATTACTCCGAATGGGGATGGAGACAACGATGAATTATATTTTGGCGATTTGAGTGAGTTCCCGGACAATAAACTCCGTGTTTTCAACAGATGGGGCAACCTGATTTTTGAAGCTGACGGGTATCAGATTCGAGGTGAACTATTTAATGGAACAAGAAATGGGGAGAGACTCCCACCTGATACATATTATTACATCCTGACCTTTGATGACCAGGTGATTAAAAGTGCTTTGACCATATTATGGGATTAATTAATTTGTAATTTATTGGATATGAAATACATATATAGTATATTTTGTTTGCTTTTGTGTGGATTTTCTCACAAAATGATAGCGCAGCAACTGGCCAACAGTTCGCACTTTGGAGCAAGCCGGGTTGCCTGGAATCCGGCATTTACAGCTACAGGCACAGAACTGGTGGCGGATGCATTTTTTCGAATGCAATGGCTTGGGTTCTCGGGTGCTCCAGTGACAGGTTTTACGTCCCTTCAGTATCCATTGCTGGACTACAACATGAGTGGGGGAGTCCTCTTACAATTTGATCGGACGGGTCCGGTGAGTAAAGTAGGTGGTCAGTTAAATTATGCTTATCATTTAAAAAGAGTCTTGACCAGAGAAGGACAGCTTTCACTGGGTTTGTCAGGAAGTTTTCATCAATATGCTTTCGATGGTTCCAATGAAATTTACAACGATGCGAATGATGTGCTAATCTTACAAGGTCGGACAAGCACCATGTATCCTTCGCTTGGTCTGGGCATGTTTTATACAACTCAGTCAAAAATGTTTGATAAAAATGCTTTTTTTGTTGGGTTAGCAGTCAATCAGCTTTATTCATCAGAGATACTGATTAGCAATGCAGATCAGGTAAGGCAAAAGCACTTACATTTTAACATCGGAGGTAGGATTGTGCAATACGATAGTTACATTGAACCTATGTTGACTGCAAACCTTGTGGCTCCCGATATCATAGATGTGCTGTACAGTCTGAAATATGAAAAAGAAGATACTTTTTGGGCAGGTCTCGGATACTCTAGTACCGGGATGGCAGCCATGCAGGGTGGTGTAATTTTGGATCGTTTTGGTAACCGATACGCAAAACTTCGACTGGGGGCCTTAGCAACCTATGGACTGGGAAGCTCCCTTGCAAAGACAGGTCCTGGTTTTGAATTGTACATTGCGTATCAATTTGACATGGATTGAGTAGGTGTAATTGGATCGTCCGAAAATTCTTGTATACAAATCATCATTTTAGAGATTTTTTTAATATGATTGTCTAAGAATTTGTATTTTTGTAGATGATTTTCTGAAAGGAATCTAGAATGTATATCAATTTTCATGAATTTTACGTTTTAGCTTGAAAATCATGTCTTATAACGTATTGATCTGACAATCTTCCATCGCATGGATTTATATCTAAAAAACGAAAAAAGTAACAGAAACAAAGGAATGGTCATTTCTTTTGTACTGCATTTGCTGATACTTCTGATTGCGTTTACCTATTATTTGCCCCAGGTGGATACGCAGTTGCTGGAAGAAAAACCTCCATTTGCTGTAAAGGTCGACTTTCGGTTTGAGGAAAGTGAACTCAGCAAGGTAGCGCACGAGGAAGTGCCAAAGATAGAAAAGCAATCTGAAGGAGCTTCTTCTTCTCAAGGAGAAGCCAAGCCTGAAGAGCCAAAGGAGGAATCAGCTCCGCCCGCAAAAGTAGAGGAAACTCCTTCTCCAACTCCGGTGGAAAAACCAGCGGAAATTAAGGTTGAGTCACCCAGAGTGCTGAATGTTCCCAAGCCCAATATCAAGGTTCCTACACCAACGCCTTCAAGGCCTGATGAGAGAATCGAAACAAAAAACCCTGCTCCGGAAGCCCCTGTCAAGGTAAGCACACCCGCAAGGACCTCAGGTGGGGCACCATCAACTTCTTCCGCGCCTGCCGGTGGGACACCGAAGGGAACTGGAACAACTACAGGTGCAGGCACTGCTAAAACATCAGGAGCAAATGGCAATGTGGGGGGCACTGGCACTGGCACTTCGGGTACAGGAAGCGGAAAGAGTACAGGTACAGGTGCAGGGACAGGGGATGGAAATAAAAGCAACGGTACCGGTGCCATTGATGAGTCCGGGAGAGGTATTTTTGGTCGCCGCCCTGTGAAGTATGATTATAGTTGGGTAGGGCAGGCAAAAAATCAGGCTGATAATAAGGTGACGGTAAAAATTTGCGTGGATCCTGATGGATATGTTACCTATGCAGAAATCATTCAAAAAGAAACCAGGGTAAAAGACAAAAACGTCTTAAAAAATTACCTGAAAGCCGCGCGTAATTACTTATTTGAAAAAGATCGTAAGGCGGCGCAGGAGGAGTGTGGCAAGATTATTTTGGAAGTACAGCGTAACTTTTAGGGATTTACTGCATCCGTTGATTCAAATAGAGTCCTCAGATCAGACCACCAGACTGATGCGGTGTACTCCGGGCTGGTAGTTTTTTGACATGAGATATTTTACATGCTCGTAATGGTTAGGGTTTTTGACAAAATCTACAGTATTCAAGTCAATGATTAATACTGGATACGAAAGGATATTTCTGAAGTATTCAAAGTACGAATGTTGTATCGTTGTGAGGTACTCAGAGGTGATTTGCTTTTCATAGTCGCGGCCTCGCTGGCTGATATGCTCAAGAAGGATATCTACATTGCGATGAAAGTACACAAGAATATCGGGTTTGGGAAATGATTGGCTAAGGACAGAATACATTTTTTGAAAAAGCCTGAACTCATCATCGGGTAAATTTTTACTTGCAAAAAGCAGTGTCTTTACAAAGGCATAGTCAGCCACTGTAAACTCCCGAAAAAGATCCTGGTTTAAAAGACTACGCTGCATCTGTTTGTGCCGTTCAGTCATAAAAAACAATTCAACTGTGAATGCAAACCTGTCTGGTTCATTGTAAAACAGAGGAAGGAAAGGATTGTCAGCAAATTCTTCGAGAATGAGTCGACAATTGTATTCTTCACGCAGCATATTGCAGAAAGTCGTCTTGCCGGCACCAATATTGCCTTCAATACAGATGTAATTATATGGAAACTGAACGCTGATGGGGATCGTTTTTACTGCAAAAATAGGACATTTAATTCATAGCGTCTCCTTCATACAGGAATACTTCTGAGAGATCAGTGCATTGATCATACATTTCCTCAATGGTAAGATTTGTCAAAGGATCCGTAAACTCGCCGGCAATTTCCATCAGAGGTACAAGGACAAAGTTTCTCTCCTGAATCCTAGGGTGGGGTATCGTCAGTTCCTGGGTTTTGAGAACATCCTGATCATGATACAAAATGTCGATATCCAGATGTCTGGGCCCCCATTGAATATCTGGTTTTTCTCCTGCGGCTTTTTCAATCAGGCGGCAAATTTCCAGTACTTTTTCTGGGTTGAGATTTGAATCTACGGCAAGTGCCATATTCAAAAAAGAAGCTTGATCCTGAAAGCCCCAGGGTTCTGTCTCATAGATGGACGAGGCCAAAGCAACCGGTCCAATTTCCTGTTGAATGCGCTGCTTTGCCATCGAAAGCTGTGCCGGTCTGTCTCCTAAATTTGAACCTAACAGAAGGTAATACATACCAGATATTGTTTTTTCAATTCGATGATAAAGTGATTTTCTTGAAAAATGATGCCTGTTCCCTTACGGCAACAGGCATCAGTAAATACATGTGGCTTTGCTTTTTTATTTGCCTTTGATGGCGTCTTCATATCTTTTTAACTGATCCCTGACCACCGGATACAGAAACAGTAATCCAATCACGTTCGGAAAGACCATAGCGAGGATCATGGCATCTGAAAAGCCCCAGACAGAATCCATATTCGCGGATGCGCCAATGATGATAAAAAGTAAAAACAGGAACTTATAAGTGAGTTCCATGGCCTTGCTTTTGCCAAAGAGATATAGCCAGGCCTGCTGACCATAGTAAGACCATGAAATCATGGTGGAAACTGCAAACAGGAAGATGGCGATTGTAAGTACAGACGGAAACCATGAAATAGTTTCCTGAAAGGCCAGTGATGTCAGAGTAGCCCCTTCATACGTGGCTCCGTTGATTTGTACTGCAGATGTGCCATACTGGAACATGTTTTCATTCATATTGAACAGTACAATGACCAATGCAGTCATCGTGCAGATGACGATCGTGTCAATGAATGGTTCGAGTAATGCAACAAGTCCTTCTGAGGCAGAATATTTCGTTCTGACAGCCGAGTGTGCTATGGAAGCAGAACCTGCTCCTGCTTCATTGGAAAATGCGGCCCTTCTGAATCCAACTACCATGACACCTATAAAGCCTCCAAAACCAGCCTCCATGCTAAAGGCGGAGGAGAAGATGGTGCCAAATGCCTGACCAATCAAGTCGTAATGTGTTCCAATGACCACCAGGCAGGCAACTATATAAATGACGGCCATTAAGGGTACCATTTTTTCAGTAACAGTTGCAATACGTTTAATTCCACCAATGATTGTTATCCCAACAAGTACAGCAAGAGCTAATCCAATGATAAAACCTGAGTTTCCAGCTTCCATGCCAAACAATGAGGCAATCTGCTTAACAGCCAGAGCCTTTCCTAATCCAGTATAACCTTTTTCCTTTAAACCTTTCGATAAATAATACATGGGACCGCCGTATACCACACCGTTTTTGTCGATATCCCGGTATTGTACTCCCAGGGTACATTCTGTAAATTTCAGTGTCATCCCTAAAAGTCCACTCACAATCATCCAGAAGGTGGCTCCCGGGCCTCCCAGGGAAATGGCAACCGTTACTCCCGCAATATTTCCCAGACCCACAGTTCCCGAAACAGCTGTGGCTAATGCCTGAAAATGGCTCACCTCGCCGTGGTGATGTTCGTCACGTATTGTTTCTGGTATGTCCCCGTCTACAGTGTTCAGTGTTTCTTCCGGGTGTGTAATTCTAGCAGCTTTTGTTTCTATTTCGTCATATTTGCCCTGCACCACCTGAATGGCCAATCCGAATTTTCGAATACTGGGAAATCCAAAATAAATGGAAAAGAAAAGACCTCCTAATGCCAGAATGATTACAATGATCGGCACACCAGCCCCCGATATCGGAATCTCATACAAAACTACACTGACTATGGCATCTGCAAATGGTTTAAATGCTGCATCGATTTTCTGATCGAGTCCCATCTCAGCAGATACGGAGGCGGGCGCTATTGTTTCTGTTGATGCACTCTGTGTGGACATTGTCGTGTCTTCTTGCGCAAAAGATTTTACACCCGAAAATAAAAAAAAGAAAATAAGAGATAAAAGTAAGTGTTTCATGTGATCTGATGTTTTGGTTTGAGGGAACAACATTCCCTTTGTCAAAAGTAGTACATATTTTATTATTAACAAAATATTTACAAAGCGGATGCTGATGAAACAATTAAATTTAGCCTGTCGGACGGTCTATCTCCATACGGATTCGCCACTCTGATGGCAGGTAGTTGTTGAATCGGCTACCCACATTTTTGGCCCAGCCAAGGGAATGCAGGGTTGGTGCCGGACGGGGAGTTGGGTCAACTATTGTAGTTTGAACACAAGCTCCCTCGTATTGTACAATATGCCACCCTTTTTGGCCGCTTTCTGTGTGAAGAGCTTCACGTTTTAAATATTTGAGTGCATCTTGTTTATCAAGCCGGACCACAGAAAGGTCGTGGCGCTTCCAGTGCGAAAGAGCCAGATTGTGGTGGGGTAAAAATACATTTTTTTGTAACGTGCCGGCATTTACACCACACGCGAGTAGTCTTAGAAAAGGGGAAATTTGCATGGCATCATCGCACAAATTCTCCTTCAGTAAATGGATGTTTTCTGCTTTGTCTACAATAAATGACAAAGGACCAGCAGCACACCATTCATTAGAAACAATCCGTACAGTTTCTTTTTCTGCATTCTTCAGGGAGGATGGTTTTCGCGGAATTCTTTGTGCAACTTCTGCGTCCGTCTTTTGAAAAGCACTGATAAAAAAACCTTCACCTCTGACTAAATGAGGATACATTTGGTATCCTTCTGCTTTTCCTGCCAACCTCTTTGTGATGTGAAAAGATTCAGGAAAGTCTAGTTTTTTATTTTCCAGATTGGGCACTTCAGACAAAAATCTCATGCTACCTTCATTTTCCTGGGTATTGTAGGTGCAGGTCGAGAACAGTAAAAATCCTCCTGGAGCAAGAGCTGGTAAGATATCTTTTAAAATGTCTTTTTGCCTGGCTGCACATAAAGTGACGGCGCCTGGCGACCATTCATCGCAGGATGCAGCATCCTTGCGAAACATACCTTCCCCTGAGCAAGGCGCGTCAATGAGGATCACATCAAAAAAGGACGATAGCTGGCCTAGTTCTTCTGGAGAATTATTAGAAACAAGAATATTGGAATATCCGGTCTTTAGTACATTGTCCCTGAGTATCTGAACTCTTGATTTGTGGATTTCATTGGCCACAATCAAATGATTCTCACCCAGAAAATCAGCGAATAATGTTGTCTTTCCTCCCGGAGCTGCACACAAATCCAGTACTCGTAGACGGCGATCTGTAACGTTCAACTGTTGTAATACATGCCAAAGAATCATGGATGATGCTTCCTGCACGTAATAAGACCCTGCATGAAACGCTGGATCTAGCGTGAATACAGGTCTTTCAGCCAGGTATCTTCCCTGTGGGCACCACGGAACAGTTTCCTGAAAGTATGAGTGTGTGCATTTCATCGGATGTAAACGGATGCTCACCGGGGGAGGTGATTGCAGAGCAGCCACAAAAGCTGAATACTCATCCGCAGCAAATTGTCGCTGCATTTGATCTAGAAATGGTTCAGGAAATTTCATGTGTAGATTCCCTTACCTGACGAACAGCCCTCATGATATAACTAAACGCTATGACAAGTATACAGCCGATAAAATTGAGCCATAGGTAGCCAATGATATCAGCAAAAAAGATTCCAATGACAATACACTCTGACAGGATAGCTGCTAGAAAGACATCATTGCCTTTGATTTTTTTGAAATACAAGGCGATCAGGAATATGCCTAGTATGGTGCCATAAAAAACTGACCCAACAATATTGACAAATTGAATCAGGTTTTCGAATAATGTGCCCACACAGGCAAATGAAATGGCAATTCCACCCCACAGTATTTTCATCCATCTTGTTGTATTGACATAATGGGCATCATCCCCGTCAGGTTTTATGCTCCGCTTATAAATATCTATGGTGGATGTCGTGGCCAGTGCACTGATTTCAGATGCTGTCGAAGACATTGCTGCACTAAAAATGACAGCTAGCAGCAAGCCAATCAAACCTTTAGGTAAGTAGGCCAGAATATAATTTATAAAGACATAGTCCTTGTCGTTGCTTTCTTCTTCCGGCAGCGTTTTTGAAACCAACTTTTTTACTTCATCTCTGACAGTTTTTTCCTCAGACAGTACGGTACGATATTGAAGACCAAGTGTTTCTTGTTGATCGCTGTCTTTGGTGCTTGTAAGTTGGGATGCCAGCTGCTTCTTGATCAGAAATAGTGAATCGTTTTTCTCTTCAAGTTGACTAAGTGCTGAGGATGCCTCACTGTTTCTCAATTTATTGAGCGTCGCCTCATTAAAAAATACCGGATTCGGATGAAATTGATAAAAGACAAACACGAAAATGCCGGTCAAGAGGATGAAAAACTGCATGGGCACTTTGACCAATCCATTAAAGATCAATCCCATCTGACTCTCCCTGACAGATTTGCCCGAAAGGTAACGCTGGACTTGTGACTGGTCAGTACCAAAATATGCCAAGGCGAGAAAAAAACCTCCTGTCAGCCCGGACCAAAGTGTATATCTGCTTTCAGGGTTGAATGAAAAATCCAGAATATTGAGTTTTCCTGCAGCTCCTGCAAGGGTCATGGCCTCGGATATGCCGACATGTTCAGGAAAGTACGAAATTGTTGTATAAAAAGCGATAAACATGCCCGTTAGGATCACGAACATTTGCTGTTGCTGGGTTGCATTCACAGCCCGTGCACCTCCGCCAATGGTGTAAAGCACCACCAAACCACCCAAAATACCGTTTAGCAAGTTGAGATTCCAGCCAAGGATAGTCGACAAAATAATTGCCGGTGCATAGATTGTAATTCCTGCAGCTAGGCCCCTTTGGATCAAAAACAACACGGCAGTGAGTGAACGGGTTTTTACATCAAAGCGCTGTTCAAGATACTCATAGGCAGTGTATACTTTCAGGCGTTGATATACAGGAATAAACGAAATGCAAATGACCACCATGGCCAGTGGAAGTCCGAAATAGAATTGTACAAAGCCCATGCCGTCATGAAATGCCTGGCCGGGCGTGGACATAAAAGTGATAGCGCTTGCCTGTGTCGCCATCACCGATAGGCCAATGGTCCACCATTTCGTATCGTGGTCTCCCATCAGATACGACTGCATATCTATAGGGCCTCGGGCTTTCCAGGCTCCGTACAGTACAATGTCTAACAGGGTGCCGATTAAGATTAACCAATCCAGTATGCTCATGTCAGAAAATGCATTATGCCCATATTTTCATGATCAGGTAAAATAGGGCAATATAGAAAACGTTTAACAATAAAAGCCAGGTATATCTTCGATTCCAGCGCTCCATTTATCCTTTCTGTTTTGTCTTTCCTAAAGAAATCAAATTAGCAAACAGGCGGTAGGCTCCTGAAACGCCCTCTGGCAATTGTCGGAAAAAGGAAATGCCTGTATAAATGTAATGCCCTTTTCCATATCCTGCAATCAGGAGACTCCCTTCCAGTGGTTTTTCGCCAGGATCATTGCAAGACAATAGTGGCGTATACGCAGGATCCCATTCTGAAGGGAAATACAATCCTCTCTCCTGTACCCAACCCTCAAAATCTTTTGATGTAATTTGGTTGGGGGTTTGAAATACAGGATGTTGCGGTTGTAGAATGCGCATCTCAGCTTCTTCCACTGTCACTCTCCCTCTGGAAACTGTCAGTGGATATGGTCCAAGGTTTTTTCCGACAACTCCATTCGACGTATTATATTGAACGAGCATTGTTCCACCTTCTTTGACATATTCCAGTAGCGCATTTTGTTTGAACTTGATATTTTCCTCTGTATTGTAGGCTCTCACGCCCATAATGACTGCATCATATTGCTTTAGTTTTTGCAATTGGATGTCGTCAATTTTGATCAGGTCAACCTCACAACCAATCTGATTTAAAGCAGAAGGTATTTCGTCGCCAGCACCCATGACATAACCTATTTTTTTGGCTCTGTTCTGTATATCCAGCCTGGATAATCTCGCAGTGGACTTCATCAGAACCGTCTGAAATGGAATATGTGAGTAGTCGATATTAATGATCCGGCTTGTATACGCTTTTTCTCCCGTGAGTACTTCGGGCGTGATGCTTACCTGGTCACCATGAGATGGTGGGGTGACAGAAAACACAAACTCCTGGCTTTCCCCTTTTAAGGTATGTGAAAACTGGTGACTGTTGGGTGTGCATTTCCAATCGCCAGGAAGAGGCAGAGTAAGTTTTCCATTCTGGTTTGCCTTCCAGCTATGGACTGTAACAACCACATCCTTTGCTTTGTTATCGGCAAAAACATAGACAGGGTCTTTGATTGCGACTGAAGCAGGGGGGACAATTTCCAATGGTCTGTATGTTTCTCCATTTTCCGGACTGTTAAATTTATGCACGATGTCTCTTTCGAATGTCAGAATGCTTGCTCCAAACCGGATCGTAAAAAAAGCTTTAAGTTTTCTTGGGGTCTGTGGTAGGCCAATGAGTGTCTGGTCGTCGACGTGGTACATGCCCAGCGTACCTTCCTTTGTAAGCCAGTAAGGAGCAGTCAATGAAGCGTTTTCAGGTATGCGTAGCTGGCGACTCCATTTCAGTGGTTCGTTTAATGAAAGCATTTGGCCTGGCATTGTATCGTAGGCGAGACCGATAGTTTTTACCTGGAAGACGCCTGCATTGTCTGCAAGTTGTGATATTACTTCAAAATCAAGGGTGATATCCTCGCCTGGACATGCTTTGTGGATATTGGTCTTAGCTTCCATGTAGAGCCCCGCACATGAAGCGATGATTTCCTTGACTTCAGTAGACTTGGTCGCTTTCCAGAATGGATCCTGTATGTTTTGAACGGCTGCGTAAATTTTCAAAAGTAAGGGAATTGAAGCTGCCGGCTCCCTGAAATTGTATTCCTGGATAGCTTGTTCTACCAAAGGCTGGACCTTGTCGCCGTTGACCACTCTGGTCCAGCTGGTATTGATGCCTTCAAAAATATCTGCTTTGGAGGGGGGCATATCTCCCTTCAACAGTTCCAGATAGTCGAGTGTAAGTCCACGAGTACCTGTCGATCCAAAGCCCTGACACTTATGTTTACTTCTTGATTCTGCAGCAATTTCTGTATTGGATTTACCCAGTAGGGGATAATAGACTCCAACATCTATGCTCATCAATGCTGATTTATCGGCTTTTTTAAATTTTTCTTCGCTGCCATAAAACCACCAGGAAGTATTGAAAAACAATCGTTTTGGTTGCCACGGTTGGACCCAGGATAGTTGTTCAGGATATACCGCCGGGTCTGCTGCCTTTTCAAACATTTCGTAGGAAAGTCTTGCTGAGGCTGTGTGGTGACCGTGGGTTTCACCGGAGGTTCTGTGATCAAAACGATTGATGACCACATCAGGTCGTGTATTTCTAATCGCCCAGACAACGTCGGCCTTGATTTTATCAGTATCCCATATTTTGATGGTTTCTTCCGCATTTTTTGAATAGCCGAAGTCGTTGGCGCGGGTAAACATTTGTCTTCCGTTGTCAATGGAGCGAGCCATCAGCAATTCCTGGGTACGCAATACTCCCAAAAGTTCGCTGATTTCAGATCCAATCAGGTTTTGACCACCATCACCCCTTGTGAGAGACAGATAGGTGGTATGAGCCTTTTTTTCATTTGCCAGATAGGAAATGAGTCGTGTGTTTTCATCGTCGGGATGCGCAGCAACGTAAAGTACTGATCCCAGAAATCCGAGTTTTTGCAATTGCTGGTAAATTTCACCGGAGGATGGTTTTTTAGGACTTTGTGCCCCCAGATTGTTTACCTGGCATGCAATAATAACAAAGACAACGATTAAGATAGTCGAAAAATATTTTATATGTGCGATGCTATACATTATCATTATTTTTAATAAGTAAAATTTTCTAAAATAAAATAAAATTTGTTCTTTATTCTGGAATTGGTCTTATATATTTGCTTCAAATGCTAAAATAATGTTAATTCTTGCCCTATCGGGAATTATTTTTATGTTCTTGGGTTTGAATACCCTTTTGGTTGCCCGAAGGGATGGCAGGCGTTTATTTTAATAGATCAGGAGGCTTGGCTGTCAGGCATCTTGCAATCTTCCCCTGTTTTTTTACCACATAAAGTACATTCTCCTAGTTCACTTTTCAAAAGCGGGTTGTTGCTGGCACAAGTTCCTCTGAATTCCTGTCCTGTGATCCAGTGTCTTAAGTTGATCAATAAAAACGCCGCTCCGAAAAAAACACCGATGATAACCAGCATTGAGAGAAATTCATTCATACCTTTCCTTTTTTAGTGCAAACAAAGGTAGTCGTTATATTGTTGCCTTGATACTTGGGAGTAAAAAACATTTTTCTTGCAAATGAAGCTGTCAGTTTTGTCATTTTTTTTGTCAAGAAAAAGAACATCTTTTTGAGATGTTTTTTCACCACCGATTCACCTGAATATTGAATGAATATGGCATCACTTTCTTCTACAGCAGACAAAATGGAGGCTTTCGGTCGCTTATGCAGGATTATGGACGAGTTGCGTACGCAGTGTCCCTGGGATATGAAGCAGACAATGGAGTCACTTCGAATTTTAACTATTGAAGAAACCTATGAGCTTTCAGATGCCATACTGTCAAACGATTCAAAAGATATCAAAGAAGAGCTTGGAGACCTGATGCTGCACCTTGTATTCTATGCTAGAATTGCTGAGGAAAAGGAGGCATTTACAGAGATTCAGGAATTTAAAGAAGCCGAAAACCTTTCTTCCCAGGATCACCAGGAAGAAGAATTTGGAGACATTTTGTTTTCCCTGATCAATTACGCACGTTTTGCAGGTATCAATCCCGAAACTGCCCTTGAAAAAGTCAACCGGAAATTCAAGCGCCGGTTTGAGTTTATAGAAGCAAATGCTCCCCGATCACTTCTTGACATGAGCCTTGAAGAGATGGACGTTCTTTGGAACGAGGCCAAACTTAAAAACCTTT
Source organism: Saprospiraceae bacterium (assembly GCA_021298335.1). GTDB lineage: Bacteria > Bacteroidota > Bacteroidia > Chitinophagales > Saprospiraceae > OLB9. Next base: position 12,578 of record JAJTEZ010000113.1, read on the forward strand.
AGCATCGTCATCTCCACGTTTGTCAGCTGCTCCGTGAATTTTCTGATCTGAAGACACCAGTATTGCTTCTACACGGCCGATTGCTCCTCTGTCTTTGAAGCTGTGCCCTATGGCTGTCAGTTTTTTCCGATCTTCGGGAAGAATTGCATCTTTCTCCAAATGAATGACATCCGGCAACCATTGGTGATGAAAACGGGGAGCCTGCACTGCCTCATGCACGCTCATTCCAAAATCAATGATATTAACCAGAATTTGAAAAACTGAAGTAATAATCGTCGAACCGCCGGGTGTTCCTACTACCAGAAACAGCTGATTATCTTTTTCTACGATTGTGGGCGTCATTGACGACAACATCCTTTTTCCTGGTTCGATCTTATTCGCTTCTGCTCCCAGAAGTCCATACATATTGGGCGTTCCGGGCTTGACACTGAAGTCATCCATTTCGTTGTTCAGGATGAAGCCCGCACCTTTGACTATGGTGTAGGCGCCATAGCTTCCATTGAGCGTGGTCGTGACGGCTGCTGCATTTCCTTGAGGATCTACAATGCTAAAATGTGTAGTTTCTTCACTTCCGGTATCTCCATGGCTGATCTTTTCACTTTTGGAGGCCTGTCTCGGTTGAAAGTCGGCCATTCGATTTGCAATGTATTGGTTGTCAAGAAGCCTTGTCTGTGGAACGTTGTAATAATCAGGGTCGCCCAGGTGATAGGCTCTGTCAGCAAACACCCTTCTTTCTGCCTCCGTCATGAGGTGTACTGCAGCTGGACTCTGAAAGCCCATTTCCTGGAGGTTGTAAGGTTCCACCATTTTAAGCAGTTGAGCAATGGCAATTCCACCGCTGGAGGGTGGGGGCATGGAAATGATGTTGTATTTTCGGTAGGTGGTGGTCAGAGGTTTGCGCCAGACCGCCCGATAGTCCTTCAGGTCTTGAAAATCTATAATTCCGCCGCTGG
>JAJTEZ010000114.1 GCA_021298335.1 Saprospiraceae bacterium
TTACAAAGATATCGACATTAAAGTGACTGGCAGACGACCAGGCGAAAAGTTATATGAAGAACTTTTTAATGAAAATTGTGTCACGGTTGAAACTGATCACCACAAAATCTTCAAAGTAAAGGAAGCGCCTGGTGACCCAGCAGTGATTAGTGCTCTTTTGGATCAGATTGTAAGCGCCATGAAAAATAGTGACATGAGCAAGGTGATGTCTCTCGCCACTGAGCTGGTACCTGAATTTCAGCACGCCAAACTGGAGTCAAAGGCTTTGAAAGTGAGCGTTGATCACTAACATCAAAACGTGCCTTGTCACAACCCAAGACACAAGGTAGAAATCCCCATCATTCCAATGGTTCCTTTTTGTAATTTCTTTTTTTTGGAATGCGGAAAAGGTTTCTCTCCTATGCCCAGCTTTGTGAAAACAGGAAATGTGTATTCAAACAATTCATGAGCCGCTTACTGTTGATTTTTTGTTTTTTTTGGATTCAATTGATTGAAAATGCAATTCCACATTCTCTAATTTTATGGGATTTCGGAAATGGGTTGGAAATCAGGTTAACTCTCCTTCTGAAAGTTTTGGCTTTGGTGATGAATCTCCTGGTATTACTCCATTTTAAGCTTCATCACAGACTCCCCACATCTTTTCTGGCTCTTTCCGGATTTTTACTTTTATCAACAGCATCTGTAGCCTGGCTTCAGCCATCATTTTTTCTTATGGCACTTGCAGTCAATATGCATATTCAACTAATGCTCAATCTTGCATTTTTTGTCTATCTGCAGTGCAAGGACCTTTCAGAGCTGCGCAATCTGATGCGTGGACTTCGATTTTTTGCGATGGTCAATGCATCACTGGTCATTCTCTCCTTTTTCTTTGTGCAGTTTTCTGAATTCTTTGAAACGGCAGTTTCTACTTCAGGAGTCAAAAGAGCCTTTGGCTTTATGGGAGATGAGGTAAGCGTTTTCTTAACTTTTTTTCTCTACGAAGCACTGATTAAAAAAAGACATGCTTCTCTGGCAGTTTATTTTATTGCCATATTATGTACTGCTGGAATTGGTGCATTCGTCGTCACCATATCATTATTTCTGTTTTATGCACTTACCGTCATGAGATGGACGATGCACCGAATTTATACAGCCACTATTCTGACATTTTTTTGTAGCCTCATTTTCGTTTTTTACACTGCCAACCTATCTCATTGGGGTGTTCTAGGACGGATTCAGGCTACATGGAAGGGAGAACGACAGGAATCTTCACAGTTTCGTATGGTATCTTTGGGGACAGCAGCAGACATGATCCAAAAAAAACCACTATGGGGCACGGGGTTTGGGGCTTATGCACCTTCGGTCCGGAACCATTTTTTACCCCTGTTTAAAACAGAAGGCATAGAACACAGATTTGAAGGAACTATGGTGATAGTTGCATCCGCTTTCAATCCTTATGTGCAGATGCTTTGTGAATCCGGTTTGGTTGGATTTAGTATATTTGTCATGTTTTTATGGGGTTTATGGCGAATTTTTGCCAATAAAAATGCAAATCCGGATCCGGAATGGCAACAACACGCCCTTGTCTGTAAAGGATGGTTTTTAGTGTTTTGTGTTACATTTCAAAGTGCCAACTGGTTTTTACCGGCGTCTTTCCTGATGTTGCTGATAATGACTCTTGTCGGGACTCAATTAAAAATCAATCAGGTTTTTAAAAATGAGCTGGTACCGTCGACTGATTGACCTGACGATCTGGAATAGCCTTGCTGCAGGGCTTAATTTTTTTTCCAACATCCTTCTCGTGAGAACCGGAGGGATCTCTATGTTTGGTACTTACGCACTCCTACTGTCCTCCATAGGAATGCTTTCACTGATCCAGGTTTTGATTCCCTCTTCCTTTGCAATTGTACGCATGCAGGATGATAAATTATTTCCACGGATTTATACATCCTTTTTTATGGGCACAATGGTCATGATTACACTGTTGTGTTTTATCCTTTCCTTGATTGTACATACTCCGGTAGGAGTTCTCATTGTTATGTCATGGTCAGTCATTTTTCCGTTTTATGCAGATGCCCTATTTCAGGCGCAAAATCGATTACGCTCCTATTTTGTTCTGCTGTTTTTGATTGCGCTGAGTAGAATTATCGCAGTAATGTTATGGGCATATACTGATAAAACCAGAAACATTGAATATTTTATTATCCTGTCTGGCATCTCGAGTCTGGCGATTACGTTTATTTTTCTAGTGCCTTACCGGCATTTATTTTCAATCGACCCAAAGGCTTTTCGAACAGTTTTCGATTTTCTTCGTAAGGAATCTGTCTTGTTAAGACAATATTATTTTTCTTCGGCAATCAAAACGATCAACGGGCATTTGATTACACTCGTTGCAAGTACCTGGGTCAATCGGGAGGTACTGGGGGTCTATTCGCTGCTCATGAAGGTCAATACTTTCATTACTGGGCTGGCACGTACACCTGAAACTGTCATGATCCACCGGGAAGGAATTCGAAGATTTGCTGACGATATTTACAAAAATACCTGGTGGCTTGGTTTGTTGGTGCAAGTCGCCTATCTGTTTGTGGGACCTGCCTATCTATATTTCTCTACAGGAGAATCTTTTTGGAAATTTCATTTTTTTCTAAGTTTTCTTGTGTATCCATACCTCTTTTTTAGTCAGGCAAGAGCAAAACGTATTATCCGGTACGATAATTCTTTACAACAAATCAGTATGGCGGCGTTTTCGGTCTGTGTGCTTGTGTTTACTTTACTAAAGTTTCTTATTGGATTCCATATTTCTCTGGTGGTGATCACCTCACTGTTTGCAGTAGCCTCTTTTTTTCAATATGCCCTGTTTTTGTGGCTGGATCGCAAATCAATTTCTCAGAACATTCAGCCTCAGGTTCAATGAAAACTCGCAAATTTATTTACATTTTAAATCATTATTCAGACACATCAGCTTCACATTTTTATCATATTTTACATCTGGTAGAGGAAATTGCAAGGCAGGACACAGACATAGCACTCATTATTGAAAAGTGCGATGGACTCCCTTCGCCGGCAGCTGATGTATCCAGCAGGATCAGAATATTGGGACAAAAAGCGTCCAGCAGCTGGAGTCGCCCGTTTGAATTGTCAAGGCTTCTATTTGCCCTCAATGCAGAAGGTTATCATACAGTGTTTATTCGCATCAGCTGGGTGGCTGCCGTGGTGGCAATCATTACTTCATGGTTTACCGGACAAAAGACGTGGTATTGGCTAAGTGGACAGGGAAGTATTGAGCATTATCAGGCATTGAAGCCAGGATTTGCTAAAGTGCGTGAGTTTATTGGTACCCGACTTCCATTCATCTTTATCAAACGCTTTGTACACAGATTTGTGACAGGCCCTGAATCCATGGCAAAGTACATGACAGAAGTGGGCGGAGTTTCCTCATCCAGACTTACGGTGTTATACAACGACGTACAATTGAAACGCTTTTTACCGGTAGATGAGCATAAAAAACAGGAATTCCGGAAAAAATGGAAGATCGCTGAAAATGCATTAGTTATTTTATTTGTACACCGGTTTTCGCCCATTCGAAGAACAAATTTTTACTTACCATCTATTTTTGAAAAATTTAGTATTGAATCTTCAGTCGGTCAACTGCAGGAAATCAATCGGCCGGTGACGTTTGTCTTGATCGGTGGCGGACCTGAGAAAGAGCATGTTCGCCAATTATGCGAACAGATAGACTTTCCGTTCCCGATTCTTTGGCAGGGCGAACTTCCAAATAAGGATATTTCTGTGTTTTACCAGCTTTCAGATGTATTTATCCAACCCACCTGGGCAGAAGGCTTTCCTCGTGTTTTACTTGAGGCAATGGCCTCTGGCCTGCCGGTGGTATCTACTGATGCCGGTGGAATCTTGGATATTACGGGACCATTACAATCTACTTTTGTGGTCAAAAAGGAAGACAGGGAGGCATTTGCTGTAAAGTGCCTTCAGTTAGCGTTAGATCCAGTCCTGCGAAAACAACTTTCTGCTGAAAATCTGCTGCAAGTCAGACGATTCGACACAACAACTGTCGCTAAAATGTACATTCAAAAACTCTTTGGTTGAACCGGGTTTTGCATGTCAGCGCCAATTCTTATCCTCCTCTGGACCAATTCCATTTCACAAAACGAATCTGGCTGGAGCTTGCAACACAAGCAGAAGAATACCATGTCATCGCCCGTGGAAGCAAGAGTTTCTGGCGAATGAGTCATTATAAGGAAGGAAAACTGCATTTGCACCTTGTCCCTTCCTGGGGTAAACGAGAGCGATCCTTTATACTCAGCAGCTTTTATATCATTCCAATCATTCTCAAGTATCGCATCGACAGAATGATCGCACAGTCTCCACTTTTGGGTGGTTTTTCTGCAGCACTCGCTTCCGTGTTATTTCGAATTCCCCTGATGGTTGAAATTCATGGCCAACACTATTTTACATACCTACAGCGGAAAACAATTATACACAGAATGATGGCAGCCTTGATTTCATTCAGCTTGAAGCGTGCCTCTGTCATTCGCGCATTAAACAAACAGATGGAAGAAACGATCCAGCATTTCGGGTATAATCGCACTAGAATCATCCCCAATCGGGTGGATACACAATTATTTTTTCCACCGAAGCAGAATTATACATTGGGAAAGGATATTCAAATTGTCTCGGTTGGCCGATTTGTGTCAGAAAAAAATTATCTTTCATTGCTTGCTTGTCTCGCTACATGGAAGCAGCCCTGGAAATTGACCCTCATTGGCGGGGGGCCACTTCGAAATGATTTGGAAAGCGAAATTCATCAATTGCAAATTCAGGACAAAGTGTCTCTCATAGATTGGTTACCGCAAAACCAGTTGATTGCCTTTCTGACACAGTCTGACGTGTATATCCAGAGTTCAACTGCAGAAGCACTTCCCAGAAGCCTCCTCGAAGCAATGGCTGCAGCACTACCATGTGTATCTACGGATGCAGGATTTATTTCAGGCACAATTTCTCACGGTGAAAACGGATTGATCGTCTCCAAAAGCTTGCAAAACCTGATTCCAGCACTTGAACACTTGCTCTATGATGAAACAATGCGTACACAACTTGGAAATCAAGCGAGACGCGACATCCTCCAGCATTATGAATGGAACCAGTGTTTTACAAAATACAGAGAAGTACTATATTCTATCTAAAACCAAATAGACAGTAGAAAAATAGTCATTTAAAAAATCGATGATTATTACTCAGAAACACATGAATTGAGAATTCTTCGAATCTATTTTCGACTCCCTCCCATACCCGGAGGTATGGAAATCCATATCGCAGAAATCTCCCTGCGCCAGGCCGAACGGCATGAGGTTACCGTTGCTTTTAGCTCAGGTAACCCCGTGGATGGTACAACCAGCTGGAGGATTCTGCCTAACGTCAACTGGTTTAAGCTGCGCATTCCACCATTAAAAGCGGCAATCTTTTATACACTGCTTTTCATAAGACTCTACAGGTGTCAATCGAAATTCGATGTCATTCACTTGCATGGCGACTGGTCGTCGTTTGTTTTCGGGCCACTGATACGAAAGATATCACCCGGATCTCGGTTGATATTTAGCTTTCATGGAACCATACTATCCAACTTCTGGCATAGGTTTATCCTTCCGTCTACATTAAAAACATGTGATTTGTTGATTTGTACAGGCTTTGATGCCTTCCGAAGACTTTCTGCACATTGTCATGCCATCTACCAGCCAAGCGGTGTCAGAAAAACTTTTTATCAGAATATCATACAAACTAAGGAAGGACCACTAAAACGTTGTGTGACAACTTCAATCTTTCGGAAAGAAAAACAAATTGACATTCTATTATCCCTGGCAGCAGCAATCCCGGAAATGGAATTTGTACTCATTGGTGATGGACCGGAAAAAAATCGTCTTGCGAGCATGGCAACAGAAAGGAATTTACAAAATCTGCTTTTCAAAGGTTTTTTGCAACCAGCAGATATACTGCATCAATATGAAATATCTGATGTTTTTTTGCATACGAGTTTTTTCGAAGGAACTCCCACCGCTGTGATGGAAGCCATGGTTGCCGGACTACCCATCATTGCAGCTCATTCACCTGGTCTGGAGCAGATCTGCCAGCACGGAATAAACGGGTTGCTTGTTCCAAATAATTCAGAAAGTCAGCAAGAGAAATTTATGGATGCCATCACCTACCTGAATCTTCATCCACAACTGCGTATAAAAATGTCTAAGCAAAATAGATTGGATAGTCAAAAATTTTCGTGGCAATGGGTTTCTGAACGGATCGAAATGGAAATGCAAAAGGTAATTAACTAAGCATGGGCTTTGCCCATTTACATTTATGAATGCAATAATTGATCTTGAGCCACTTACCTGTTCATCATAAAAACCCTTTACGAGTTGCCATGCTTATTTCAGGCCTTGATTACGGTGGTGCTGAGCAAGTGGTTTTTGATTTGTCGGAAGGACTGATTCATGGAGGTCATGAAGTTGTGGTGTGTTGCATGCTTGATAGGGCGGCTAGGGCAGAATCATTTCATAGGGCAGGGATACCCCTCCATTTGCTTAGAATTCAACAAACATGGTGGCACTGGAAAAATCTTGTTTCCATCCGAAAAACCCATAAAATTCTACTGCGACATGGTATTGATATTGTTCATGCTCACATGATGCATGCACTTGTCATGGCAGTTTGTCTAAAGTTGCTTCGCTGGCAACGGCGCGTTGTTTTTACCAGGCACAATGTAGTTGGGTCCTTTTCTCCGCATGAGAGACTTTTGTTTAAACTTAGTCGAATATTTCGGGAGGCAGACATTGTTTTCAGTCCGTCTGAACTGAACGCTGTCGATGTCAAATCAGGAGTGGCGATTCCCAATGGTATCCTTTGTCCATCGATTGGAAGCCAGACCAAAAGCCAGAAGTTTATTTTCCTAACGGTAGGCATGTTTCGAGTCCAAAAAAATTATACCATGTTGCCAAAGGTTGTTTGTGAAATGGTTTCAACTGGGTTTTCTGACTTTGAAATCTGGATGTGCGGACAAGGCGATACCCTGAAAGAGACCCAGCAGCTGGCAGCACAACTGAATGTGAGCCAGTACTTTCGTTTTCTCGGATTGCAGTCTTCTCCAGGGACATTTTATGAACAAGCCCATACATTTTTGCTTCCCTCGCTGTACGAAGGATTACCATTGGCAGTACTTGAGGCGGCCTGCTACGGTTTGCCGGTCATTGCAACGCCTGTGGGCGTTTTGCCAGACTATTTTGATGAAAGCGAGATCTATTTTACATCACACGAAGCAATGGCCGGGACGATGATCCGTGTCGCCCGCAACCAGGCTGAAGCTCAGAAAAAGGGCGAGCGCTTGCAACAGAAAGTTCACGAAGAGTTTCTGGCTGAACGAATGGTTGCACGGCATATTGGGTTATATGGTGGATGCGTAAAATAAACACTACATGTGCCGCATAGCCGGATTCTGGGATTTTTCAACCAAGGCAGGAATTCAACCTCTTGAGGTTGTAGAGAAAATGACGTATGCAATGGCTCATCTGACAGACGGAGGAGCCCAACCGATGGTGCGAGATCATCTGACAATTGTATTTAATGGGGAAGTGTACAACTTTCAGGAATTGAAAGAAGAACTCATCCAATGTGGAGTTTCGTTTTCTTCCACCTCTGATACAGAAGTCGTGCTGCGGGCTTTCCAGACCTGGGGGACATCGTGTTTTCAAAAATTTTCGGGCATGTTTGCGCTCGCTATCTGGGATTCCAAAGATCACACATTGTTGCTTGCCCGTGACAGAATTGGAGTGAAACCACTTTATTGGTGTCAGACGGAGGAGGTCTTATTGTTTGCCTCTGAGCTAAAAGCTTTTCACGAATATGCCAAATTTCACCCTAGCATTGACCAGGAAGCTGTTTCTCTCTACCTGCAGGCTGGTTATATCCGAGCCCCTTTTACCATCTATAAAGATGTCAAAAAGCTTGAACCCGCCACGTTTGCTGTCGTAGACCAAAAAGGAGAGATTTCGTTTACTAAATTCTGGAGTCCGGAACCACAGACCGCCGAAAAATATTCAGATCCCGAATGCTCTCATGCATGGCAGACACTCCGCAGCGGTTTCCAACAACGAATGGTGTCTGACGTTCCTGTAGGTGCATTTTTGAGTGGTGGGGTGGATTCTTCTTTGCTTGTTGCGGCCCTCAATCCGGAAAATCCTTCCATGTTTACGTTTACTATGGGATTTGAAGAAGATGACTGGAACGAGGCACCGAAAGCGAAAGAACTTGCCAATACTCTCGGAACCAGTCACTTTGAGTTCACATGTAAAAGGGAGTCAGTACAGGAGGTTTTAGAGTTGCTACCTGAGATTTTCGACGAACCCTTTGCCGATAGTTCCGCAGTACCCACCTATCTGATAGCCCGCCACGCCCGATCAAGGGTGAAAGTAGTCCTTTCTGCAGATGGCGGTGATGAAATTTTCGGCGGTTATGACAGATATCGTTATGTTCTCATCTATTGGAACTTGATCAGATTCATACCATTTTTTGTACGGAAAATGATCGCCTGGAGTATAGATGTGAGTTGGAAAAGCGGATTATTGCCAAAATTTTTGCAATGGAAACATGTAAATACCTATGCGTTTTCGCCTTCCAGAATGCGGAAATTCGCCGCATTATTTCGGGCTAAAAGCGTCTGGGAGGCTCTATATGTCTTATCAGCATTAAGCGATCAACTTACCGTCAAAGCGTTGCATAGGGCACCCTTGTCAGACCGGTTTTTTGCCGATACACCCAAATTTAAAAAACATCAGCTTGTGACAGCGCTCGGAATCGCCGAAATGTCTTCATACCTGGAAGGTGACATCCTTGTCAAAGTTGACAGAACAACGATGTCTCTAGGCCTGGAAGCCAGAGAGCCTTTTCTCGACAATGGCATCGTGGCTCTCGGCTTGTCGCTGCCGGATCGATTGAAGATACGCCACGGCAAAGGAAAATGGTGCTTGCGTCAGCTTATAAAATATTTGATTCCTGCTAATATCTCTGAACGATCAAAAAGAGGCTTTGGCGTTCCGCTGGACGCGTGGTTGCGCAGCGACTTTTCTCAAAGTTTACAATCAATGTCAGGAGATCTTGCATTTTGTCACTTCTTTCACCTTGATCAAAAAGTATTGAAGGAGTTGATTGACAAGTATTTATATCAAAAGAATTCTTTGATTGATGCCCATTTTGTCTGGGCATTATATTGCCTGTTTCAGTGGTACCTCCGCAGGGGTAAGAAGGCCATCAACCCTAGTAAATGAAGAAGCCCGGTAATAATCCGCCACACATCGGCTTAGTTACAAATACTTCCTGGAACGTTTGGAATTTCAGAAGGGAACTGGTGGATGCCTTAGTTACTGAGGGATTCAATGTCACTATTTTTGCTCCGGAAGATGAGTTTAGTGATACGTTGCAGTCTCAGGGTTACCGGCTAATACTTTTGAGAAAGCTGCACAGGAAGGCCAGAAATCCAATCCGGGACATTTCATTTCTACTGGAACTTCGAAAACTGTTTGCAACAGAAAATATTGACCTTGCCTTGCTTTATACCATAAAACCCAACATTTATGGGGCTATAGCAGCCTGGACGTTGGGCAAGCCATCCATCTGCACTCTGACAGGCCTTGGTTACTCGTTTGGAAACAAGCCATTCCTGACGTTGGGAGTGCAGATGCTGTACAAACTTTCCTTTCGGGCTGCCAATCTGGTCATTTTTCAGAATCCGGATGATGCCACCTATTTTGTCACCTCCAACCTGGTTGAAAACACAAAAATTGCTGTTATACCTGGTTCAGGGGTAAATGTCTCTGATTTTTATCCTATATCCAGAAACTCAGATCCCTGCATCCGCTTTTTGTACACTGGTAGATTGTTGAAAGACAAAGGTGTGATTGAGTTTTGTGAGGCGGCTTCTATAATCTCCCTGAAATATCCTATGGCAAAATTTACTCTATTGGGGGGAGAGGACGATGGAAACCCGGCGATGCTATCGGATCGGGAATGGCACAAAGTGTATCAAAATAGACAATTTGTGGAGATAGTGGGTTATCAGAAGAATGTTCGTTCATTTCTTGAGACATGCGACGTGTATGTTATGCCGTCCTATCGGGAAGGACTTCCAAAGTCTACACTGGAAGCTATGTCTATGGGCAAAGCCATCATTACTACGGATGTACCGGGGTGCAGGGAGACAGTCAAGCACCTGCAAAATGGCTGGCTAGTCAAAGCTCGAAGTGCACAAAGTCTCGCAGATGCAATGGAGTCTGCCATCCTCGCTGGAAAAGAAAAACTTGAAGTCATGGGAAAGATTTCCCGAAAAATGGCAGTAGAACAATTCGCCAGCCATCACATTATCCAGGCTTATCTGGGAGCTATCCAGAGAATTTTTACTTCTCAAAAAACTTGTTAAATTGCAATGCACCAGAGTCTTTTCATCAATAAATTTATGCTAAAGTGCCAATAAATGTTATTTCTCCGGAAGAATGGATGAACAAAACCACAGCTGTACAAAGTCTCGTCACAGATGTTCGTTCCCCCGGTGAGTTTCAGCATGCCCACATTCCAGGGGCAGTGAATGTACCTCTCTTCAGCGATGAGGAAAGGGTCCGCATCGGAACACTCTACAAACAAACCAGCAGAGAAGCCGCCATTAAGGAGGGATTGGACTGCTTTGGACCTACTATGCGAAAAATGGTTGAAAGGGTGGAAACCCTGCTTTACCACCCTGATAACCCGCAGGGAAAAGAAGTTTATGTGCACTGTTGGAGAGGTGGTATGCGCAGCATGGCTGTTGCCTGGTTGCTCGATTTGTATGGCTTTCAGGTATATGTTTTACAGGGTGGATACAAGGCTTTTAGAAAC
>JAJTEZ010000115.1 GCA_021298335.1 Saprospiraceae bacterium
GGCAGTGCGTTTACCGGGCATTGTACACGATGCATTATCATAGTAGCCCGCAATTGCAATTGCGGCTCAACAATATTACCCATAAAACCAGGATCAACTTCCCCCGCCGGTAAAAAAAGCATGAAGGTCAGAAAGGTAGCGATGTGTAGCAATCACTTTACAGGGATCTTGATATTCTAAAGACCAAATTATAACATACGAAGCCCCAGGCCATAGCCTGGGGCTTTTGCTTTGTATTGATATTCCAATCATTCATCAAAAAAGTTCATTGAAACATCTTCGTGACGATGCAACCTATCACTATAGATCATTCTGGCATTGCGGTCCTTCTGGAACATATCTGTGATACCCTCGGCATCCTTTTCAAACGACATGACATTCTGAATGGACAGAGACGCGGCAAACTTTTCCACATCGTGGTCTGTGCCGATGTAGGTAAAGGTCCAGTTGTTTTGCTTCAGCTCTTCCACCAGTTGCTTGATACTGCTACCCTTGTACTCTTTGGATGCGTTTTCTTCGCCATCCGTCAGTATTGTCACCAGCACGTTGTAATCGGTTTTGCCCTGCAGAAATTGCTTTAACTTGTTGATGCCAAAGCCCATCGCATCGTACAAAGGTGTCGACGCATCAGGTTGGTAGCTTTTGTCGTTGATGTGCTTCAACTGGGATGCCGGGTCTGCGAAATGCAGTAACTTTTGTCCCAGTCCGTTAAAGGAAATCAGAGTAATGAAATGTTCCTGATCCGTAAATTGTTTTTCAATTCCGTGAATCGTCTGGACAAGTTCGTTGAACCCCTGGATGATGTTGTTTTTAATCGAACCCATTGAACCGCTTTCATCCAGAATAATGAGGTTGTGAATCTGATGTTTTTTGTTCATGCTTCTTAGTTTTTGAACGTTATAAAAATGAATGAATTTCCGATCGAAAAATATGCTACTCGTGGAGCATAGGAAAAGAAACAAGGGAGACGAGCCCCCTGTCTCATTTTTGCAGGTTTTTACAGTCAAGAGTGTCACCGGCCCCCTGGTTCACCGTCATATCATGACAGGCATTTGCGCCGTTATGCGGGCTTTGTAAGTTCTTCTTCCTGTAAGTAACTCCGGATCTTTCGCCATGCTACTACTATCAGCAATGCTGCCGCCAGCAGCTGAGGCCAGACCTCGATAATCCATAGTATGAAGCCTTCAATTATGTCCAGGCTCTTTCCAAATGAATTTTTCATATTTTCTGCAAGGGTATTCACAGGTTCGGGAATCTGCACTACCTCCTTTTCTGTGATCAAATCCAGTGTCAGGGTGCCAAGGGTGATAGAATTTTTCAGATTTGCCAGCCTTGATTCCTGACTTTCTAATTCTTCCTGAAGTGACCGGACGATTTCTTCAATCTCCAGTATATTCTTAATGGTCCCGGCTTTGGACAACAGGGCTCTGTACCGGTTCAGGTAGGCACGCTTACTTTCGATACGCGACTGGATGTCCACGTATTCATCCATCGCATCTGAAATGCGGATATTTTTGCTGAGGACTTTATTTTTTCCACTTTCAATATCCGAAACCAGATTTTCAAACTTTTCGGGCTGTATTCGGATGATAATAGAATAGGTAATGGCATTTTCATTGTTTATGAGGTCTTCTTTTTCATAATATCCGCCCAGAGACCTTACAATTTCATCAATATGGCGTTTGCACGAGTCCATATCAGTAGCTTTGAGGGATATTTTTCCTTCTTTTACCAGTTTTCGTACTCCTTTGGCAATATTATCGTCCTGTTCGTCCTTAACAGGCTTATTGTTCATTTCAGCCACTTCCAATACCTCTTCGGGATCAGTGGTTTGGGATTGGATGCCGGCATCTTTCGTTTTATTATGCACTTCTTTATCGATATAATCCACTTCACCTACTTCCAATAATTCACGTTGTGAATCTGCATCATTACAGGAAAGGGAGGTAGTCAGCAGTAAAGTAAAAAATAACAGGGTGCGTGGGGTAAAAAGAAAGGTTGATTTCGGTTTTAATGACATTTTGCTCATGGTCATACAGATTTAAACGTTTTACAATACATTTACAGCTGTTTATACCAGAACTGAAAAAATGTCGCCGGTTTTTTATCTTTATTTTTACTTTATCCAGGGAATGGTAATATTTTTTTCATCTGGCAACACAATGTCCAGTGATTTTTTGTTTAACTGGATTTTGGCCCTTTTCCAGTCAATCCTTCGTTGTTCCCGAGCGGTGAGAAATACAAGCAGCGTATCGAAATCCAACATTGCGCTCGCTTCCTTATTTTCAAACACCTTGATATACATTTCCATCGATTTGCCAGCGATTTCTTCCTCATCGGCGGAAGGCAGGACAGCGATTTGACCCGAGTAAAGGATTTTAGTTTTACGGTTGGTTGGTATTTTTTTTAAGAAATCGTTTACTATCGCTGAGTCTGACCTTAAATCATTCAATTTATAATTCTCCGATGCCTTCTCCATCATTACAACAGAATCCTCAGTACCGGGCGCCTCATCAATAGTCTGGGAATTTTTATAGAGGAAAATGACCGATATGCCCAGAATAAAGACAGCGGCAATGGCTGTTATCCACATTTTTTTATACTTCTGAAAACGGGCTTTTTTGGTTTCTTGCATATTAGGGGTTATTCTATTCTCTGCAAAAAACTTTTTATCCAGGTCTGCTTGTTCCCTGTCAATACCTGCGGATTGTTGCGCCGAATACTCCATGGAATACAAAATCACAGAAGACTCTACCACTTCCTCCTGGATAGCCCTGAGCTTTTCTCTGAATGCATTTCTGGCGGCATTCCTTATCTTAGCGCGAAGTAATTTATGCAGTTCCAGTTCGCTGGACAGCTCTGTGTCATTCGCCAGCATGTCTGTAAACTCATCCAGTACCGGTCCTGTCAACTGGCCGTCAAGATAATCATCCATATATGTCAGAAATGTATCTTTATCCATATGGCTGTTGTTTAAACAATAAAACTTTCTTCAGTTTTTGCATGCATTTGAATTTCCGTTTACGCAAATTTTCTTCCGAAATGGTTTTGATTTCTTCTGCTATTTCGCGCATTGACTTCCGGTCATAATAAAACCGATACAATATCGTTTTACAGTCCGGATCCATCGCATCCAATGCATTGGCGACTCTTTCATCGCTGATATCGCTCTCATTCTCCTTTTCATCTTCTTCCTCAACAAAGTCTTCGTCTATTTCTTCATCAGGCGGAATAGGTTTTTTAAGCCATTTGTAAAACATGAATTTGCCGACGGTAAATAGGTAGGTACTCAACTTTGTGCCCTCTTGGAGAATAAAATCCCCCTTTGTCACCTTCTCATATATGTGGATAATTACGTCTTGCTGGATGTCATTAGCAAGATCGTATGTGCCGCCGTTTCGAATGATAAAACGATGAAGGCTGCTGAGATGGTTGCTGTATAAATGTCTGATTGCCTTGTCATCGCGGCTTTTGATGCCGTCCAGTAATCGTTCGTCCGTCCAGTCGATATTTGCCAATCCTGTAGTGTTTTTAAAAGGCTGAGTTGCAAATATATACATTATGGAATACTTTAGTGAATTGAATGACAGAAATTCGATTTTATGATTAGCACGTGCGTTTTATGGGGTAGTAACCGGCAGTCTGAACTGTTGACCTGGGGCCTGGGACCTATGACCTGGGGAAGTTGTCTGAACTGTGATTTATGTGATGAATATGATGTACATGATTTTTTTAGGGGAATTAGTCTGAATCAGGATTTTCAGGATTTGGGGATGAGCAGGATTGGTGTGATTGTCTGAAATGTGAAGGTGTGAAGGAATGAAATGCATGAAATTGAGGCAGGTTTCTGAATCACGGATTTGACGGATTACGCGGATGACACGGATTTATCCAGGTCCAAGGGCATTTGTCAATTGTCTGAATCAGGATTTTCAGGATTTGGGGATGTGCAGGATAAGCCAATCATTGTACAGCGATACGGACAGGATGACCGGAATGGCGTTTCCCGGGGGTATGGTACACCATAGATAAAAAAGAGTCCGGGATTTTTTGATCCCGGGACTCCTCTTGATTTTATTGCATTTCAGTACAAACCAGTTCACCGTTTTTATACAATTCTTTGATCTCCTTTCCATTGAGATAATGTATAGTAAATATCCCTTCTTTCAGATCATTGACATAGGTACCCCGCGTGATTGTGCCATCGTTTTGGATGAATTCGCTTTTTCCTGAACATACGCCTTGCTCATACGTGCATGTAAATACGTCGCCATCAGTCCAGACGAATCTACCATTTCCGTGAAATGACCCGTTTAAAAATGCTCCCTCGTAATACGCACCATCAAAATATACATATTTCCCCTGCCCAGTCTCACAATTGCCAACGACACATTCTCCAGCATAGTCAGCATCCGGAAAAGGTGTGATTTCCAACATAGTTGTAATGTTATTTACTGAATACCTGGCTACTTTTTTCAGCGCGGAGAGCCCAAACAGGTTTGAAGTGTTCTTCCCGTCCAAAATAATGGCCGTGACATCATAGAGTATTAATCCCCCTATGACGATGTTATCAATTGTAATGGTCGTGCCCTTTCTGATACTGCCATCTGCAATACGACTCCAGGTTGTCCCGCCGATGTTGGCTTTACTCAAATACCCATTTTTAAACAGGAAGGAAGCCTTTTCCGGGCTTAGAATCACATTGTATGCCCCCGGGTCAAAAATAAACTCCATTTCAAATCCGTTGATTTCCGCAGGCATTTTGAGGTTTCCATATGACTCTTTCAGCGGAATAAAGATATCCTGGGCGACCAGTGATACGCTGCAAAGTGTGCATAAAACAATGTGTAGGTTCATAATTCAAGATTTTAAGTGATGTAATTTCGATTGCTTACAGACAGTATAGTTTCCTTCAAATCACTGAATTCTTCGTAGCGGGTATGCTTGTATTGGATAATGCGTATTCAGACTTCTCAAACGGATATCCTCGTCTTTTCGAGCATAGGTTTCATCCAGTCAGGCGAACTCTGAACTATCTTTTCATACATTACTTCGTCTTCATACCTTGTCTCACGAATACTCGCAAACACAGCCAGAGGACGATAACCGCAGGCCCAATAGTGGCTATCCCACCATTCATGGCCGTAATCGCTTTCTTCAAATTCCTGATTGTCTCTCAGTCTGTCTATCACCCTTGCTGCTGCATAAAACATTCTGAACCCTGCCCTGACGATAGAGTCTCCCTTTACCCGCGGAGTCCAGGCCACAGCCGATCCAACGAAGGAAGGGTCTTCAAAAATATACTCGTCCAGCCTGGAATAGATGTGCAGGTAATAGTACTTCTCATCAGAACTGTCCACGTAAATTTTACAATCTGCCCCCACGCTGCACATACCGGAAAGCATATCAGGGTGGTAGTAGCTACCCCATTTGTGTAGTCTCCTGACAGGGCTTTTTTCGTAGTCTGCATCCACATCATTCACTGAAATGTGATACATAGGAATGCCGTTACAGGCTAATAAAGGTTTGCTGCGCATTTCGTCAGACCGTTCCTGGAACGGCCTGACGTTAGCAGTTGACTGAGAATGTGCAAAAAATGAAATGGGATTCATAAGTTTATTTTTAGTTTATCACTCTCTGAGTGACTGATTATCAATGCCATATGGAATCTTTGATGAGTAAAATAATCATTACATTTTGAGAGTAAATGATTCACTTACTCATGTCGATTTCATGGTATTTAATTTTAGTGGGTTATAGAATTTTTTACCTGGCTGCCTAGGCATTTTCCTTACCGCGCTCACCTGCATAGGCCCAGCCTTCGCCGTCCTGGACAATCAGCTCGGTGAGTCCCAGCGCACAGCCATCTTCAAAAGTGAACGGCGATGGTCCGAACACTTTTTTGAAAGCAATGTGCAGGGCGTAATAATTCAGGCCCTGCCGGTGATTGCCCACAATACCCAATTGCCAGGCCTTGTTGTAGGTGTCGATCAATGTGGCTTTGTCCTTTTCTAAAAATTCCTGGAGGTAATTTTGGATTACCTCTCTGTCGCCCGGACGGGGCATGAGCAAATATTCAAGCTTGTTTGGCATAGTTGATAGATTTTAAGGTAATAAAAGAATGTTGTACTTCGATGTTGTGTTTCGCGATAAATCCGGGTGCGGCAAGAATCACAGAACTCAGTCCCGAAAATGCCTGGATCATACTGCCGGGATAGGGATTGGGGGCTAGCAATGCAATGCCTGACACTTTGCCTGTGCCATATTCAACCTGTATCAGTTCCAGTGGAAGCAGGTAGTTCTGGAGGCAAGGCCCCTGATGGATAGCTCAGTTCTCCCTGGAAATGGAAATGGGAGGTGATGATCATTTACTTGATTCATATAGATAAATAGTTTGTTTACAACGACAGTCAGGAAAACACTCAAGAGTGAATCCAGTGATGCATTGCAGAAATAAAAATGGCGGGCGGTTGAAATACTTTTATTTTGACCAGAGGGCCCGCATCTTACTTACCACCGTGGAGTTCTGTTCTCTCGGTTGGTATCCCACTGAAGGGATTCCTGATGCATCGGTTATTGCGGATTAGGCAATGAGGAAGGTAGAATTTCGCGACGTAAATCAGGTGGCTGTCACCTGTATTGTTGTTGAACGTGCGAGTTATGGGATAATAACGGGCATATGGTGTGATATATTGTGATGAAATGAAAATATTTTTTAGCCTGGTGCCTGGGACCTGGGGGAGTCGGAATGCAGAAGGGAAGCGGTTTTTTGTGGGTAGTTGTCTGAACTGTAATTTATGTGATGAATATGATGTATATGATTTTTCAGGGAATTAGTCTGAATCAGGATTTGCAGGATTTGGGGATGTGCAGGACTGGTGTAATTGTCTGAACTGTGAAGGTGTGAGGGAATGAATTGCATGAAATTGAACCCTTTGTCTGAATCACGGATTCGACGGATGACGCGGATGACACGGATTTATCCAGGTCCAAGGGCATTTGTCCATTGTCTGAATCAGGATTTATAGGATTTAAGGATGCGCAGGATTGGTGCCATTGTCTGAACTGTAAAGGTGTGAAGAATGAAATGCATGAAATGGAAACCATTGTCTGAATCACGGATTTGACGGATGACGCGGATGACACGGATTTATCCAGGTCCAAGGGCATTTGTCCATTGTCTGAATCAGGATTTGCAGGATTTGGGGATGAGCAGGACTGGTGTGATTGTCTGAACTGTGAAGGTGTGAAGGAATGAAATGCATGAAATCGAGGCAGGTTTCTGAATCACGGATTTGACGGATTACGCGGATGACACGGATTTATCCAGGTCCAAGAGCAATTGTCTATTGTCTGCATCAGGATTATAGGATTTGGGGATGAGCAGGATCGATGTGATTGTCTTAACTGTGAAGGTGTGAAGGAATGAAATGCATGAAATAGAAACCATTGTCTTAATCAGGATTTTCAGGATTCCAGGATTTTCAGGAATTTGATTGCCGAAGATAACCGGTTGTCGTCGTTTACCATAGTGAAGCAACTCAAGACCTAAGACTTAGGCCCCAGGTCAATACTTCAACCGCCAGGTCCGTTCCAGTTCTTCTTTATCAAAGAAACTTTCTGGTCGGGTTTCCAGGAGTCGCAGGGATTCCAGTGCCAGCGCACTGATCTTTTGTCTGTAGTCTGGATGTAAATAGACCACATGAAAATAATACCAGAAATCCCAGTTTGTTTCTGTAAAGTGAGTCCACCACACCTCCAGGCTATCTGAGGTTTTCGTCCATTCACTGAGAGGATCATCTTCTTCGTCGCCCATCATACCGCCCGAAGAACCGGATTCTTCAATTTTGCCGTTGGGCAACAAATACAGGTCAAAGCCACCGCCTTCCACACCTATGGTCGCTATCAATATTTTTTCTTCACTCATAAACATAGATTTTTTAAATGTGTGATGCAATATAGGAATTATTCAACTCAAATTACTTTTTGTCATCCTTTCTGAATTGTACAAATCCAATCATTAAGCCAATAATAAATGGCATAAGATTCATTATCGTTCCAAAATCTACCTTGTCTAACATCGTTGTTTTGTTGTATAGTATATGTCTTGAAAGTACAGATCGCGGAGTTTTTTGCCGACATAAAATTCAACTCAATTGCCATAAAACCAAAATAAAAATTTCCTTTTATCGGGCATTTCAATCGCCATCGTAATTCTGTTTGTATCAGTGAGATAATAGAACAACTGACGAAGTACCTGATCTCCTACCTTGTGTGATGACTGAAAAAATCTGAATTTCCACTGGATGATGTGCATATCTACCTTAAATACGGTAACTAAGTTGTTGTATGTCCAGATAACAGAATCCTTTGTAAACACAAATTTACTTACGTTGTCATCATAATAGTTCAACTGCACATATCCGGTGTCTGAATCCTCAAAATGTTGCATCTTATGGGTGAGAAACACTTCCTTAAAGTCTGCCTGGCCATTGAGGACAGGTATTGAAAAAAGCAAAAATAAAAAAGCTAAGTACCTCATAAACATAGTTTTATGGTTAATGAATTATTAAATGCTTTACAGAATCGATTTGAAAAGGAATCAGTTTGTTTTCAGTGGCTGGTTGTAGTCCGGAACTTTGCCCACAAAGTCACAGGTTACCCTCCGGAAAATGCGATGGTGTAAAAAATCCTCAGCAAGATGCGGTCTTCACTCCGTTTAGTTCATTCAGTGTGTTAATCGCTTCCTGCCATTGTTTATTCTCCCTTTGTTTTATAGTACATTTTAATATTGCAATTTTTTATCTATGGCTGGTAAGTTTTTAGATGAAACGAATAATAACCCGGAATATTGCATGCTCCATTACAGAATTTGAAAATATCTTCGAATAATTCGTCTGTAGAATGCGTGACTTCTGACTCAAATCATCGGACCACAAACTAAATCATTGGACTCCTTTATAAGCAGGAGAAAATCATTGGTGTATATAAAAATACTATGGATGATGTACAGTGGGTGGTAAAACCGGGGAATCATTGCTTTCCTTTGTGTCCCATGGCATTTTTCAATGTATTTGCCTCCAATTACAAAATAAAATAAACATAGATCACGTTTTCAGCGAAAGAAGCAAACGGAAGAGACTGATCTTTTTTAACCAGAAAAATTATAACCCTATGAACTGTAGTCAATTGTTATCCTTATTTATTCTTTTTACATCAGACCTGCATGGCCAGTATTGTATTTCCGGAGACTGTCAAAATGGTCAAGGTGTCATGCAATATCCTGGTGGTGAATCTTATACAGGGGGATGTAAAAATTTGACCAGGCACGGTACCGGGGTCTATACATTAACTGACGGAACTGAGTACATTGGCGAATTTAGAAATGACATGTATGATGGACAGGGTGTGATCACCTTTCCGGACGGGGAGATGTACGAGGGTTCTTTTAAGAATAACATGTACAACGGAAAGGGTAAGCTTATGCTGCCCGAAGGAGACCGGTATGAAGGGATGTTTAAAGACGATGTGTTTCATGGCAAGGGTACGTATACTTTTCAGGATGGCACGGTGTACAAAGGCGAATTCAGAAATGGTTTGTACAATGGAAAGGGCAAGCTTATGCTGCCCGAAGGAGACCGGTATGAAGGCATGTTTCGGGATGATGTATTCCATGGCAAGGGTACTTATACTTTTCAGGATGGCACGGTGTACAAAGGCGAATTCAGAGATGACCTCTATAATGGCAAAGGAACATTACGCTTTCCGAACGGCGCTGGATACAGGGGTGAATTTAAAAATGACGGGTATCATGGCCAGGGTAAATTAAAATTGTCTTCCGGCGACACCTACGAGGGTACATTTCAGGACAACTTGTTTCATGGAAGGGGAGTCTATCATTGTAAAAACGGTGACAGGTATGTAGGTGAATTTCATGAAGGATTTTACCATGGCAAGGGCACCTTCTATTATACATCAGGTTTCACATATACCGGAGACTTCAGACTTAATAAACGGCAGGGTCTTGGTGTCATGCTGTACCCGAACGGCGAAAAATACGAAGGGGAATTCAATGAAGATAGTATAACTGTTCGGGGTACCTATTCATTTCCAAACGGCCACCAATACACCGGCGAATTTAAACATGGCAGGCGAAATGGACAGGGCATATATACGTTTCCGGATGGCGAAAAATATGAAGGGAGCTTTCGGGATAATCTATATCACGGTACAGGAACATATTTCTGTAAGGATGGGACAATATTCGAAGGGACGTATTTGAATGGATACCCACATGGACCGGGTGTTTATTTGTTTTCAAACGGCACGCGAAAAAATGTGTACTATACCTTCGGATACAAGGTAGAATAACTTTATATGATATCGATGACTCCCGAATCACTCCACCAGGCATTTCTGAATACTAGATACATCGTTCACCTTGAGCCCGATGTGACACTGCGTAATTATGACAAATCTACAGATCTGCTGACACGCCTGCCACACTTGACGTCTTGGGCCTTCATCACGGCCTGGAACCCACTGCCTGAGATTCTGACTATGGCAAAAAACTTTGCCCGAAACGGGCTACTCAGGGCACGATTGGAAGAGGGGAAGTATATTGTACATGAGGGTACGGGAATTTCGGCGGATGGCATCTGGGCAGAGGCATTCTTCCTTATCGAAAATATTACTCTGGCAGAGGCACATACCATCGCCAAAGATTTCGGACAGTTGGCTTTTGTGTATGGGGGGAGGGAGAAAGGGAATGAACTAGTGTACATTGAATAAAGGAGTAAAACTATTTAATAAGCCGGGACGAAATTGTTTTATTCAGTTACCTCGAGGTAACTGAATGTATGCGCGATATCTCTATGCAAAATAGACAAGGTCGATTGCAAATATTGAGGATAAGTAGTTTCACCAATTTAAGATTTGAAGTTTATAATGGAAATACTTAAATTACTCTATGTTCCGAGAAAATCAAAGAATAATAAAGATACAATTGACTTAATTTTCAAAATTGATTATTTTTGATTTGTAATATTTTTATGCTCAATTGGCTATGAAAATTAAATCGCTTTTGATACGGGATATCTCTTCAAAGTCACTTCTCTTTTACGATGAAAGTTTACAAACAGAATGTTTAGGTATTTGTCAATATTTAGAAATTGATTTTCTACCGGTCATCGGAGAATTTAAATATGCAAAAAGAGAGAAAGATGGCTATTGTGTAAAAATCATTCCTAAATCATTGGCCATCAGTGAGTATAGTAGATTGTTGGATCAAGACGTTCGGGAAAAACTGAAACGCGCACCAAAAAATCTTTTGTTTGTTGCTGAAGGAAAAACACTCAAAGGTGTTGTACACATCAATGATTTTAACAGAAATATTGTCTCGCAGGCTATCCAGCAGGATATGCTGGTTTTTGAACGCAATCTTAGGCAATGGTACCTACTTAATGATGTCAAAAATGATGATATCCGAACATTTTTTGAATACTCCGCTAAAAAGTATCCCAAAAAAGAATACTGGAGGAATGAACTCGCGGCATATCGAATTAAGGAAGAAAATGGTGAATTGAAAAAACACGGGGAACTGCAACTCTTTACATTGTCGCAACTTCTGGATTTTGGAAACAGCACTGTGAGCAATAAGTTATTTCTTACAAATGATACCAAAGAATCAAAATTAGATAAAAAAGATCCACGAACAGTCATCATAGAGTTAAGAAATATTGTGATGCACGCCAAAGACTCTATTTCCATCCGAAATGAACTTGAACTCCATAAAATCAACGAATTACAAAAATTTTATCAGCGTGTAGACACCTTTATTCTCAAGTACGAGGGATTGGAAGCATTGATTCAGGGACATGAAAAGCAGCGGAGAGCCATCATGCTCGATAATGCCAGCAAATTGAATATTATCGGAAACTACTATCCAAATGCCATTGAGTTTTTTCTGCAGTGAAATTAATGTTTGTTGAATTCAAGTAGATTTTATTACTTCATTTTTTGTGGGGGAATCCCGTCTTTCTCAATGATGTCGTCGAATCCAAGTTCTTTTGCCTGACAATGAATAGGATTTTAAGATATACAGGATGGATAAGTTCTTTTAGCAGCCAGAAAAATTTATCGCCATAGATTTCAATACACATTCGCCCAGGTCTTTGGTCCTAGGCCAATTCTGTCGGAATCAGGATTTTCAGGATTTGTAGATGTACAAGATGACTACGTTTCTGCCTTAACCAGAGATAGCAAGTGCTATAGGTTTCAATACGTTTTTTACCCAGATTATAGGTTCAAGAGCAAAGATTTAAAATACCCCGTACCTTTGCAAAAAATCACTACACACTATGTCCAAAAAACTCCACAAAACGCATGATTCTTTCGTCAAAGAATTGCTCAGCTACAAAGAAAGCGCCGTTGAATTTATAAAACATGCAGTCCCCCCGGAAATTCATCAAAAATTTGACTTCGACAACATCACCTACCTACCAGGCACCTATACAACAAAAGAACTGAACGAATACATCAGTGATATCGTCCTAAAGATTCCTGTCGATGGTACAGCTGGCGATGTCACCGTGTCCATCCTGATTGAACACAAATCTAGGATAGACCATTTCACCTGCCTGCAATTGTTAACTTACATGGTCAATGGCTATGAACAGCAACGCAAGCAGAAAGAAAAACTGAGTATCATCATACCTGTTATTTATTATCATGGCAAAGGAAGGTGGAAGTATCGACCCTTGAAAGAATTATTTCAAAAGATTCCAGAGGGCTTTGAACAGTATATTCCATCCTTCTCCATCGATTTTTTTGATGTACACCGTTTATCCATCCATCAGATTTATGGTATGGCTGAAGCCAAACTAAGAGCAGCGCTCATAGCACAAAAAAGTCTTCATGATCACCTGGTCGCAAAAAAGGACTTCGTACAGGTCATCAATGCCTTAGAACCATCCATATTTGGGAACTTTCTGCATTCGTATTTTGTTTATCTTTCTAATTTAGCGAAATTTGATCAAGATTACATCATCGATATCACCAATCAACTTACTACAGACATGAAGACAAAATCCATGACATTTATCGATCAGTTTAGAGCAGAAGGAAGACAAGAGGGAAGCCTGCAAAGTCGGTACGAATTCGCCAGAAAACTCCTACTCCGCAACATGCCGCTCGAAGATATCTACGAGCTCACCGATCTGTCGATGGAAGAGGTGAAGAAGTTGGCGGCTGATATGGCCTAGGGGAATAACCTGGGACCTGGGTGAAATCATGATTTGGATTGTTGGAAGATAATCTTTGGCAATAGTCTGAATTGTGAAGGTGTGAGGGAATGAAATGCATGAAATTGAAGCAGTTGATTAAATCACGGATTAAAGGGATTACTCGGATGACACGGAATTATCCAGGGCACAGAACTTTTGAAAATTGTCTGAATCAGGATTTTCAGGATGGGAGGATTTTCAGGATGAACGCATTTGTCTGAATCACGGATTAAAGGGATTACTCGGATGACACGGATTTATCCAGGGCACAGGACTTTTGAAAATTGTCTGCATCAGGATTTTCAGGATGGGAGGATGTTCATTGCGTAAGATTACCGGTGCCATCGGTTTCAATAGTGAAGCATCTCAGGTCCTAGGTCCCAGGTCCCTGGTCAATTCTGTAATGGCTTTGAT
>JAJTEZ010000116.1 GCA_021298335.1 Saprospiraceae bacterium
ATATCTTTTTATGGTGTGGCCATCTACGTTTTCTTACTATCTCCCGGCTGTACACAAAAGGTAGAACCGGTATCTAGCTCAAAAGATAAGGTACTTGTCTTTGATGCCTCTCTCCAGGAGATTGTGGATTCCATGGCAGTCGTTGAAACGCTTGCAGAGGGATTTACCTGGTCAGAAGGCCCGCTGTGGTTGAAAGAGACACGCAAATTGTTGTTTACCGACGTACCCGCTAACACAATTTATTCCTGGGACAGCCTGCAAGGCAAGCAAGTGTACCTCTTTCCTTCCGGACTGGATTCATTGCATCCTACGGGAGGTATTGAAGGTGCCAATGGACTGACGCTGGATGCCGAGGGGCAGTTGATTCTTTGTCAGCATGGCAACAGGGCTGTGGCGAGGATGGTACGCGATTTGTCCAGCCCTTCGGATACTTTTACTTATCTGGCAACTCATTTTCGGGGTAAACGATTGAATAGCCCCAATGATGTGCACATTGCGCGGGACGGAGATATGTATTTTACTGACCCACCCTACGGACTGGCAAAGCAGGATGAAGATCCCGCAAAAGAGCTGTCGTTTCAGGGCGTGTACCGGTTGTCTAAAGACGGCCAACTATTCCTGATAGACAGTACACTGAGCCGTCCCAACGGTGTTGCTCTCTTTCCGGATGAAAAAACATTACTGGTATCAAACTCAGATCCTGAAAATGCAATCTGGGTGGCTTATTCTCTTGATGAGCAGAAAAATGTGACTAAAAGAACCATCTTTGCAAACATGACGCATAAGGTCAGTACGCACAAAGGCTTACCTGACGGCCTTAAAATCAGCCGGAAAGGCTTCATCTTTGCATCCGGACCGGGAGGAATCCTGATTTTTCATCCGGATGGACGCCACTTGGGTACCATCAATACCAATGAGGCTACCGCCAATTGTGCACTGGATGATACCGAAACCTGGTTGTATATGACGGCCCATTCTTTTTTAAAACGGATCAGAATCCAATAAATTTTCATATTCCAAGAAGCAGAAATCATGCACAGAGAAATTCATTCGTGGTATAGTGCCAACCTGAACAAAGAACTGGAAATTGTCGAATACGGCCATTTTGGCCCTGCATTCTTACTCTTACCCACTGCCGCAGCAGACTATCTGGAATATGAACGATTCCAGCTGATCGATTCGATTTCTTCATGGATTGATCAGGGGAAAATCAAGGTATATTCCGTCAACTCCATCAACAAAGAGAGCTGGCTGAGTGCCACCATGGATGGCAGATCCAAAATGGTCAGGCACAACCAGTTCAATCAATACATCTACCATGAAGTGCTGCCATTTATCCGCCACCGGACAAGCCTGGACCCATGGCAGATTCAGGGTTGTATTTCCATGTCAGGATTGTATGACCTGGGCGCATACACAAAGCAATACTGGGACCATGATTGCTATTGGAACAGTCCGCTGCACTACCTAGAAAATTTGCAGGAAGAGCATCTCCAGACTATCCGAAATTCGAGGCATATTCACATTATGGCAGGTGCGGGCAATTATGAAGACCCAAATGGTTCACGCCATTTATCGGGACTTTTACACCACAAAGGAATCGGTCACAACCTCGATATATGGGGCAGTGACATCCACCACGACTGGCCCACATGGAGGGCAATGCTGCCATACATCCTTGAAACGAAGTGGCGCATTTGACTACAGATACTTTAGCGCATTCAGGTCAGAATGCAGGCGATCCATATACTCGGTGTCTTCCTGGAAAAAAAACAACCATATGGCCATATTGATTGCGTAGGACAGAATGTAAAACCAAATCTGGGTCACAGAAGATTCAGCACTGAAGATCAGCTGTCCGGCAAACACAAAACTCAGTGGAAACAATAAAAACACAGCCAACTTTACAGCACTCTGACGCATCTCTTTGAGGTTGTATGCCTCCCAGAGATACAGGTCAAAATCATCCGTGATCTGCTGCAGACCAGTCAACTCACTGACCAGACGTTTGCGAACAAACAGAAAATACACCAGCGAAACTATGACTATCAACAGGGATGTAATTGACAGATGAATGGCGCTGTGCAACAAGGCAAAAAGAAATACCCAGGCCATCACAAATAGAAAGATGCGCTTGTACTCCACCGGATCGCGATCTTGTGTCATCTGTGTGATTAATTCCAGCCTTTTGTGCTGGGCTACTGAAAGACCTTTAACCGGCTCTCCTTCAGAAGTCAGCCATTCTGCAGGAATGTGCATTCTTTTTTCCGTCATGTAAGGTTTTTCGTTTTCAGACATAATTCTGAGGTTTATGGTACAAAGATAATAAATAAAATGATTTTAATACATATAGACCATTCATTATGAGCAAATTAATATCAATTTTAATATTTTAAAAGAATCTACTTAATAAAGCTATCCAAATGACTACCTGGCAGCCGCCAGCAGGAGAACCGAAATGCCGGCAGGCTGGAAACGAGTGATTTCCAATATACATGACTCCAGCGTAGCGCCGGTAGTAATGACATCATCCACCAGCAACACCTTCTTGCCCGTGATGTGTTGGGGATGAAGTATTTCAAAGACGCTTCGGACGTTTTGTACCCGTTCTTCTCTGCCTTTACCGGTCTGGGATTCACTAGCCTGCCTTTTCACCAAGGTTTGATTGTCGAAGGAAACCTGCATTTTTTTGGAGAAAGCACAACCAAAAACTGCGCTTTGATTATAGCCTCGCCTTCGCATTTTCTTTCGGTGAATGGGCACTGGCAAGACAACATCGGGTTTCGGCCACTGGGCGTCCTGCCATAAACAAGCCCCCAGCCAACCAAAATACTGCCCTACCTCCTCATGGCCCTGGTATTTAAAACGATGAAGCATTTCCTGCACCACACTGGACCTCGTAAAATAGAGAATTGCTGCCACATGATCCACCTCGACTCTCCCATTCAGGCGCTGGAATGACAGGTTTTGCCGATGATCAAAGTGATCTGTAAAAGGTAAGCCGACAGCACATGACAAACATAAGCTGGAGTCGGGCATGCGCACCTCCTGTGCACATGCAAGGCAAGGAAGAGGACTAATGACGGAGAGAAAATCCGATAGGAGGGACCGAAAGTCTGGAAAGGTTGCAGAGATGTTCATAAATTGCAGTTTTTATCCGCAAAATTATGCCATTGTTACGACATACGATCGTAAACGTAATGTGATTTGCTTGATTTTCTGGATCGATGAAAAGGTAGGATTCCGGTTGGCATGGATTCCATTACAGATCATCCAGCTGTGACAAGTAGATTTCCGCTTGCTTCATCAGGGCATTCCTGTCTTCTGTGCTCATTTTATCCAGTACCCTGTACATCATTGTCATGCGGGGATTTGCGATGAGTTTTTCACGGTTGGACTCGAGAAATGACCAATAGAGACTGTTGAATGGACAGGCATTTTTACCTGTTTTCAACGTCTTGACATAATGACATTGAGTGCAATAGTCGCTCATTTTATCGATGTAGGCTGCAGAACTCACATAAGGTTTTGTCGCTGCCAGCCCTCCATCTGCATACTGGCTCATGCCGCGGGTATTGGTGATTTCGACCCATTCAATGGCATCGATATAAATGCCCAGATACCATTGATCCACTTCGTCTGGGTCAATACCGGCGAGCAGGGCAAAATTGCCAGTGACCATGAGTCGCTGGATGTGGTGTGCATAGGCATATTCCAGGGATTGCCCAATGGCATGGGACAGGCAATTCATCTTTGTCTGACCTGTCCAGTACCATACCGGCAACTTTCTGTGATGCTGGAAGAAGTTCATCTGAGCATATTCAGGCATATGAGACCAGTACAAGCAACGCATATATTCCCTCCAGCCTGCAATCTGTCGCACAAACCCTTCCAGTTGGTGGAACTCGAAGGCAGGTGTTGAGTTTTTCCAGGAACTAACTGCAGCTTCGATGACTTCAGAAGGCGAAAGAAGCTTGACGTTGAGAGCAAAAGAGATGCGTGCATGAAAAACACTCCAGGATTTTACTGTCATGGCATCCTGATAGGTCCCGAAATCCGGTAAGAATCTGTCGCAGAAAATAGATAACAGTTGCAAAGCCTGGTCGCGTGTCACAGGCCAAAATATATTTGCTGCATCCACGCGGCCGATGCCCTGAATGCCTGCCTGTGAGAGCTCAGATTGTATATGGGAAAGATCATTCTGAAAGAGGACCGGATCTGGAAGCGATCAAAAAGTGCTCTGAAGAAACAAGCTGAGATTGAATGTTTTGAGATTGCACAAATTCTTTCAACTGATGATCGAGTCTGTATTCATCCGGTTCCTGGTAGCAGAAGCTCGAATATTGGCCGGTTTCCAGCAGTATTTTTAGGTTTTCGATGATAGAATGGCAGTTTTGCGAATCCGAAATAGAAAGGTATTTGACCTGATGGCCAGACTTTCTCAAATCTGCAGCAAAATGCCTCATAGCTGCAAAAAAGCAAAGGATTTTCTGGATGTGATGCGGGGCATAACTTGCTTCCTCGCGCACCTCCATCATGACGTAAGTAACATTCTGATCTACTTCAGAAAACCACGAATGTCCTGGGTGAAGCTGGTCACCCAATATGAGTCTGAGTTCCATTATTTCTTTGATTTCGGTTTCGTCTGCAACGTTCGCTGCATATCTGGATTTGGTCCCATTGTTTTTCCCATTTTTTTCGCCACGAAAAGGGGCGACCGCAGATTCGGCAGATTTTGGATGGGAGATCAGATTTGCGTTTTGTTTGCATAAAGCTCAGGTCTTTAACATTTCTGGAAAGCCTCCAGAAAATGGTGTTTACATCGATATGCAGCCTCATAAATCTTCCGACTGCATGCGGAGTTCTGGTTGTAAAACGTGTTTTTGCAATAGTGAGGGCAATTCTTTGCGTACCTCAGGTTTAGATTTGAATGCATACAATCTGTTTGCTGCTTCTTTTGCAGCAATTGTCAGATTAACGATTGGCAGGGGATAATCGGTTCCCGGTACAAATTGGTAATAGCTCTGTTCAAGAGCGCTCAGTTTCCAGGGTTCGTGTACCAAATTTCCGGGAATTTTTTGCAGTTCAGGCACCCATTGATGCACAACAACTCCATCTGGATCAAGAGCGTATGCATTTTTAATGAAAATTCAAATACCCCGTTGCAACGACGCATCTCATACAGGCATCGATCATGGGCACGCCAGTTCTGCCTTCTTCCCAGGCACTGACTAACTCCGGTTTGATGTGCACTTCCAGGGATTGATAGGCCGGATGATACGTCGCAAATTCCATGTTGCAGTCAACCTCAAACTTTTGAATGAAGTGACAATGCCATTGCAATCTGGATAAAAACTGCTGTAATGGCCTTTTTTTCACCCCCGGCTGAGAGAGTTTTTCCTGCGCCTTTAAGTAAACCTGACGAATGGACAAATTCCCGTAAGCGATATATGGTGAGAGCCGACTGCAGGACTTGCGGCTTTTGGTGGGACTGGAAATTCCTATGAAATATTCGACATACCGGGACTCAAAAAACGAGGAGAGATACTTTCCTGCAGCATTGCATCCTCCGGGTTGCATTCCCGGCATGGCTTCGTACAACCAGTCAAGCCCGGAAAGAGGAAATAATGCTGCCAAACGACATGCGTTCACCCAGCAAAAACGATCAAATCGGGCCTTTTGTACTGGGTGGCTCATTGTCTGATACCAATGCCTGCTCCAGTCTTTTCGGTTTCGAATTCCCCTAATAATGCCGTTGGTGGGAAATTCTATCCAGCGTATTTGGTGCTTTCTACAAAACGATCCTATTGCCCTGTCTCTTTCGAACGTAAGCCCATTTCCTGTCTCCTGGTGACTGAACATACGGGCAACCTGGTATTGTTCTGCTATTGCTTGAAAGACATCTGTCGCTTCGCCATAAAAAACAGATAGATCTCCACCATAGCTTTGTAGTTGCTGCCGTATATCCAATAAAGATTGCCACACAAAGCGCCAGTGGCGCCGATCTGAATCAGATGCCTGCATGACAGAGGGCTCAAACAGATATACGACCAGCAAAGGTTCGCTGAATTGCTGGGCCTCATAAAATGGAGCATGATCATCTAGTCTGAGATCTCTTTTCAGCCAGATTAGTTGAATGCACTTTGTTGCGTCTGCCATCATTGACCATTGGGGTAAGGGAAACACTTCTCCGGCCAATTGGTTGTTGCCAGTAGGTTTGGAATCATGTTCCGGACAGGCCGGCTGCTTTTGCCATATCAGCAAATTCCATTGCCAGAAAGCGAGCGGTATGACCTATTCCTTTTTGCACCATCTGTTCGGGTGTGCCTGTAAATTGGATCAAGCCACCTGAAGAGCCTCCCTCCGGACCCAGATCAATAAGATAATCGGCCACTTTTATGACATCCATATTATGTTCTATGATCATAACGGTATTCCCTTTTTCTACCAGTTTGTGCACCACACCCAACAATTGCCGGATGTCGTCAAAGTGTAAACCGGTGGTTGGTTCGTCAAGAATATAAATCGTTTTACCCGTATCTTTTCTTGCCAGTTCCTCCGACAATTTGACTCTTTGTGCTTCTCCGCCGGACAATGTAGTCGCCTGCTGCCCCAATGTAATGTATCCAAGTCCGACGCTTTCGAGGGTTTTCAGTTTTCGGTAAATGGAGGGTATTCCTTCAAAAAAAACGACAGCTTCTTCCACGCTCATATTCAGGACGTCGGATATGCTCTTGCCTTTATAGAGGATTTCGAGTGTTTCCCTGTTGTAACGTTTTCCGAGGCATTGTTCGCAGTCGACCAGGACATCAGGCAAAAAGTTCATTTCGATCAGTTTCTTGCCGGCACCTTCACAGGTCTCACATCTGCCTCCTGCCACATTGAAAGAAAAACGGCCTGGCTGGTACCCTCTGATCTTGGCTTCAGGAAGTTCACCAAATAATTTCCTGATATCGGTGAATACTCCGATGTAGGTAGCGGGATTGGATCGTGGAGTACGACCTATGGGAGACTGGTCGATTTCAATAACCTTATCCAGGTGTTCTAGTCCTTCGATGCTTTTATAAGGAAGCGGTTTCTGCACGCTCCGGTAAAAATGTTGTCGAAGGATAGGGTATACAGTTTCGTTGATCAGAGAGGATTTCCCTGAGCCGGAGACTCCTGTGATACAAACAAGAGTGCCAAGTGGAACTGAAATATCCGCATTCTGGAGATTGTGGCCGGTGGCTCCTTTTAAGGTCAGGAACTTTCCGGAACCTGACCGCCTTTCAGCGGGAACAGGTATCGCTTTGCGGTGACTGAGGTAGTCGGCTGTTGTTCCTCCCAGGGCCAGAAACTCTTGCGGAGTGCCCTGTGACACGATTGTTCCACCATGCAGGCCGGCTCCTGGTCCCATGTCAATAATGTAGTCGGAAGCCAGCATAATGTCTTTATCGTGTTCTACAACGATGACTGAATTGCCGATTTCCGTCAGGTTCCGGAGTGCCTGTATCAAACGGTGGTTGTCACGTTGGTGCAATCCTATACTGGGTTCATCCATGATGTAGGTGATGCCTGTAAGCTGACTCCCGATCTGGCTTGCAAGGCGGGTACGCTGTGATTCTCCGCCGGACAAGGTTCGTGTGGGTCTGTTGAGATGAAGATATCCAAGTCCCACTTCCAGCAAAAAACCCAGGCGTAACCGGATTTCCTTGAGAACCTCTGCTGCCACCACTGTTTGTTTTTCAGAAAGTTGCTGAGGCACCTCCTCCAACCATCGGGAGAGCTTATCAATATTCATCTCTGCAAGTTCGCCGATGTGCTTTCCCGCGATTTTAAAATGCAAGGACTCTTTTTTCAGCCGGTAGCCGCCGCAGGCAGAGCAATTGACGATGCTGAGAAAATCCTCTGCCCAGGAACGTACTTTTTCTGAACTGGAATCCTTGTACCACCTTTCCAGCATATTCGCCAGGCCTTCACTTCCCAGATCATATAAATAATCATTGGCGACATTGGACAACTTTATATTGTAAGATGAGTCTCCACCAAATAAAATGATATCCATCGCTTTTTTTGGAATTTCACCGACCGGTGTCTGGTAGGAAAACCCATATTTATCTGCAATTTTACGTAGCTGACGAAATGTATGGTTGTCGCGGGGCTGGCCCAGGGGGCGGATGCCCTCTTCCTGAATACTTTTGGACGAATCTGGCAATATTTTTTCCAGGTCGGCTTTGAACTGTTCGCCCAGTCCGGTGCACTCCGGACATGCACCATACGGAGAGTTGAATGAAAAATGGTTGGGTGAGGGCTCTTCATAGGAAATTCCTGATAGCGGATCCATCAGGCTTTTTGAAAAAGCACGAACCTCTTTTCCTTCATGGGGGAGTACAAACATCAGGTCTTCACCCATTCTTAATGCCATTTGTACGGAGGCAGTAAGCCTGTCAGCATTTTCATGTCCGACCTTCACCCTGTCGATGACGATTTCAATATCATGGACCTTATACCTGTCTATTTGCATACCGGGTACAAGGTCCACCATGACACCGTCCACGCGTACTTTGGTAAATCCTTTTGTCCGAGTTTGTTCTAATAGCTCGCGATAATGCCCCTTTCTTCCCCTGACCACCGGGGCCAAAATGACAATTTTTTGTTCAGAATAGCTGGTCAGAATTTGACTGATGATTTGTTCTTCGGTGTATTTCACCATGATTTGACCGGTCACATATGAAAAAGCATCAGAGGCTCTGGCATACAGCAAGCGGAGAAAGTCATAAATTTCCGTGGTTGTGCCGACGGTAGATCTTGGATTCCAGGCAGTCGTTTTTTGTTCGATGGAAATCACGGGACTCAGTCCGTTGACCTGTTCCACATCAGGTCGGTCCATGGATCCGATAAATTGGCGTGCGTATGCTGAAAAAGTTTCCATGTACCTTCTTTGCCCTTCCGCATACAAGGTATCAAAGGCCAGAGAAGACTTTCCGCTTCCGCTCAAACCAGTAATCACGACCAGTTTGTTGCGGGGTATTTGCACTGAAACATGCCGAAGATTATTTTCTGAAGCCCCGATGATCTGGATTTCATCATCTGAGATTCCTTCCGGCTTTTTATTTAATTCAGTATCCATCATTTTTAATTCAACGTAGAAAAATATCTTTGCAACAGTTGTTCAATTTTTGTAGAAGACTGGCTGACGACTTTGATCACGTCTTCCACTGTGGTTTCCGAAAGCCTTGCTTCAGGGAAACACACATTCGAAACCACTGAAAATACTGTCACTTTCAACTTTGCATGGCGCGCTGCGATGACTTCCGGAACAGTCGACATGCCCACAAGATCTGCACCCAATATCCTGACCATGCGATACTCTGCTGGCGTTTCCAGACTTGGCCCCTGCAACGCGAGATAAACTCCGCTCTTGAGCGAAATGTTTAATTCTCCTGCCAGATGGTGGAAAACATTTCGAAGCCGAACATCATATGCATTTAACATATCCGGAAAACGAACTCCAAGACGGGCATCATTTTCTCCCCGAAGCGGGTTGCCGGGCATAAGATTGATATGGTCGGAAACGAGGACAACATCACCTTCCTCAAAATGCGGATTGACTCCTCCTGCAGCATTTGTCATAATCAAATGAGGTATTCCAAATGCACTTGCAATACGAACCGGTAGTGTGACTCTGGTCAAATCAGCTCCTTCATAATAGTGAAACCTGCCTGAGAAAACAAGTACTGGTTTACCTGAAATGTTGCCATAGACCAAGGTGCCTTTATGACTTTCCACGGTGGTGGAAGCCATGTGGGGAATCGTCGAATAGGGAATTTCAATATAATCATCCATCATGGCATCCAGGCTGTTCGTACCGGTTCCTGTAATGATGGCAGCTACTGGCGCTTTTTTGATGAAAGGAGAAAGCATCTGTCGAATCTCCTCTACCATTGATATGATGTGTTGCATTTTGAAAGAATTATGAGCGCAAAATACTCCTTTATAGATTGGAAAAAATGCGATTAATGTCTTTTTTCCTGCGATTTCTATTGATTTTTTACCGTGAGTTCACTTTCACATGACGAATTGAGCGTATATTTGTTGCCACAAATGATGATTTCATGAATATCAAAAATATTGTTGCTGTAAGTGGTCTTCCCGGGCTGTTTAAACTTGTAGCAACAAAATCCAACGGCTTATTGGTTTCAGACCCGGACACGGGGAAGACACGTTTTTGCTCAGTAAGACAGCATCAGTTTACGCCAATGGAAACGGTCGCAATTTATACAGACAGCGACACTGTTGAAATCAGCAAAGTCTTTCAGGCAATGCTGGACCATCAAGAGACGCATCCTTTGCCTTCTATGCAGGCAGATCACAAGGTGTTGCAGGTATATTTTGAAGTTATCATTCCAGATTATGATCGAAACAGAGTGTACCATAGTGACATGAAAAAAATCATAAAATGGTTTAGTTACCTGAATGAAAGAGGGTATCTGACAGCGGAGCCGGAGGAGTAATACAGAGACTCATCGTGCACCAATTTCAAGGTTGACATTTTCGCCATACCAACAATGTTGAGGTTTTGATTTCTACCAGTAGTCCAAAGTGGTAGCAAATGAACATATAGCTACTCATATTCAAGCAATAGATTGCCAATCTTTGAAATCATGCAATTTAGCTAGCACACTGATTTACAAACAATTACAAGATATCAAGATCAGATTGCGTAAAGCGTGTCCTGAATGATATTTTTGCTGCGCAAATCGATACTGACTTAATTAACCCTCCAATCCTGCGAGTATTGAAATTATGTGATTTTTTTAGTAAGTTTCTATTCAAGAACTAATTATCAATGTCTTATGGAATGCATATGAAGAAATAATTATGCCTTTTGTGAGTAGATGATACTTTTACTCATGTCAACTTGATATATACCCCAAATTTGGTGATGCTTACAGCATGCTTGAATGATTTTATTTTGATCAAAAAATCATTAACTCTCACCAGTAGGAAAGTCAATACGATTCATCGTTTTTAAACATTCGTAGGTTATTTGAAATAGTTACAAACACCTAAAATAAGCCAATTCATTTCAAGAAAGTCGTTTACATATTACATGTTAAAATATGTAAAATAATAATACATACAATAGTAGAATGTATCGATGATATTTTAGTTTTACATCGCTGAAATTGAATTTATAATTTTTTTACATTTTTATATTATACACAATTTTTAATCAAATTTTTTACGATGTCAAATTTTTATACTGATAATTTGAAAAGAAGTATAAGATTTATTTTCTTATTTTCTCTTCCATTTTTTTGTACAGCCCCTAGTGCAATTAGTCAAAATCATCATAATAATAAGGGTAAAAAAACCGTTCCGGCTTACTCCATTGCAGAAGCCGTGAATCAAGTCAACAAAGGAATGTTTTCCAACAGCAGGCCTGTGTCCTTTTTACTCACCGACACAGAATTTCCCCAAAGTATCGATGGGGCGAAAATGAAACAATTACAGAAAAACACATTGACCTTCCTACTATCTGATGGAATTGCACTGGTGGATCGAAAAGATGAAGTCTCTGGTACATCAAAAAATTTCATTCCTATACCTGCAACGACAAATGCCATGTTGGTCTATGCTGATCAATCCACAGGATATTGTACAATCAGGTTTTTAGACAAAACAGCATCACCAGAAAAAGAGGCTACTCTCAAAACATTTGCAGCTACACATAAAAACAATGTCAAGTTGCTTCAAAAAGAAACAGGAGTTATCAAATCTTCCGTGCCTGCATCCAGAATATCCAAGGCAGTAAAATCCCCAGTCAATGATGCAAATCATCCGAAATCGACTGGTGCCAATTCAGCTCTTCTTGTTGATTGTCCGTCAGCAAGCGACACATTATTTTATACCGGTTCGATGCAAACATACCAGATCCCTGCAGGAGTAACCAATATTACAATTCAGGCGTTTGGTGCTGCTGGTGCCAATGGAAATGCCGGAGGAAATACTCTTGGAGGTAATGGTGGCAAAGGCTCAAAAGTGACGGGCAACCTTACAGTTACGGGAGGTTCAACATTGAATATTTTTGTGGGCGGTGCTGCTTCAGGTGTTACAGGAGGATACAATGGTGGAGCTGCTGGTGGTAGCTCATTGGCTGGAGGCGGTGGAGGTGCAAGTGATGTGCGTTATCCCGGAACAGGGTCAGGAGATCGAATCATCGTTGCAGGCGGCGGCGGCGGCGGCAGAGGAGGCTGTGAGAATAGTGCTGCAGTAGGCGGAAATGGAGGATCTGGAGACGAAGATGGAGTAGACGGTAGTGATTCACCCACTCACAATGGTTTTGCCGGCGGTGGCAAAGGAGGTACTTCACTGGCCGGAGGAAGCAAAGGAATCGGCTGTGGCGGATTTTTAGGGGTAGAT
>JAJTEZ010000117.1 GCA_021298335.1 Saprospiraceae bacterium
ATACCCCAACAGGTTTGTCATGAAGTCCCAGCTGGCCCCAGGTCAACATTTCAAACAGCTCGTCCATCGTGCCGAAGCCTCCCGGCAAAATAATCGCACCTTCAGACCGGGAATCCATCAGTTTTTTACGCTCACTCATTGTTTGGACAACAATCAGTTCACTGAGTTTGTCGTGGGCAATCTCCTTAAGCATCAGTCGTTCGGGGATAACTCCTACGACTAGGCCTCCTGCCGCAAGGGCTGCATCAGCCACAGCCCCCATCAATCCTACTTTTGCCCCTCCATACACTACCTGAATTCCCTGTTTGGCTAAAACTTGTCCCGTTTCCTGCGCCGCCTTGAATATCAGGTCATCATTTCCCGATGATGAACCACAAAAAACAGAAAGAGACGTAAAGGTGTGTTCCATTGAAGTATTTTTGAAGGCGTTGCCGTGTTGTTTTAAAACAAAAGTTTCTTGTGAGACGCAAAATTAATTTATTTTTGCAATCCGGGCGGAGCTTTATCTTAGCCCATTTCCAGAGCCACATTCCACTGTTGATCGACTAAAATTGTAATATGTCTGTGAAAGTATTTAAGTTTGGAGGTGCTTCTGTTCGTGATAAATTGGCTATTGAAAATGTAGGTCGGATCCTGCAAAGATTTTCGGATGATAAACTTATAATCGTTGTATCAGCTATTGGTAAATCCACCAATGCGCTGGAAGAAGTGGTCAAAAGCCATTACGCGCGCGATGGAAAGGCATCAGCACTTCTAGAACACATCCGGGAACAACATGCAAATGTCATACACGCACTTTTTACGGCACCCCAGAAGGTGCTGGATGACATCAATGACACCCTGGTGGAGATGGAGTGGATTCTGGAGGAAGATCCCCATGCAGATTATGACTTTACTTACGACCAGATAGTTTCGGTAGGGGAGTTGCTCTCTTCCAAAATTCTATTTCATTACCTGCAATCACTTGGATTATCGGCGCGCTGGTTTGATGTCCGGGATGTCCTGCTCACTGACAATACATTCAGGGATGCCCGCGTCAACTGGGAGCAGACCCAAAAACTGGCCTCCTCCAAACTGGCACCCCTCTGGCAGGACTGTCACCATATTGTGACTCAGGGATTTATTGGCACGACTACCGAAAATGAAACGACTACCCTGGGAAGGGAAGGGTCGGATTACACTGCGGCCATCTTGTCTTTTTGCCTTGATGCAGAAAGCATGCATATCTGGAAAGACGTACCCGGCGTACTGACAGCAGATCCACGCTTGTTTGACGAAGTTGTCAAATTGCCGCGTCTATCCTACAAGGAAGCCATCGAAATGACCTATTACGGAGCAAAAGTCATCCACCCAAAAACAATTAAACCACTGCAAAACAAGCAAATTCCGTTGTTTGTGCGCCCTTTTTTGGATCCAACGAGCGAGGGAACCATCATCAGTGATGAAAAAGAATTGACATATCCGCCAGTTGTGGTGATCGAACCTGACCAGGCATTGCTGCATATATCCACCAACGACTTTTCATTTGTCGCAGAGCACCATTTGAGTATGATCTTTGCCCTCCTGGCAAAATACAGGCTCAAAGTCAATATGATGCGCAATACAGCCATCAGTTTCACAGTATCTATCAATTTCCAACCTGATCGAATTAAAAAGTTTGAAGCTGAGTTGGGTGATGAATTTAAAATGGTCACTGATACAGACCTTGAAATGATAACGATCCGGCATTATAACGATGAAATTTTGCAGGATATGAAAAAAGAAAAGCTGGTTTTATTTGAAGACCGTGTGCAGGAAACTGTACAGCTGGTGGTGCGCAATCTTCCAAAAATGCGACGAAAAGAAACAAACACAATGTAAGCTATGGCACAGTTCAGACGCAACCACAACCGCCAGGGCAGGGGACTGCAGTCATCTTTCCGGATGGTTATTCTGCTCATGATCGCCATCGTTTTGCTGGCGTTTGGACTCGGCTGGGTCAGGAATTCCATGCTCGATCTGCCAGCACTGAACGAAAAAGAGAACATTGATGGAACTTCCCGCACCTTTCTACCAGCTTCTCCGGATGAGGTGGTGCACCACACGTTTTATTCTTTGGGGTATTCCGAAATCCGGGAGCAGGCTGCTTGGGTTGCCTACGTTCTGGAAGAAAAAACATTAAGAGTGCGCAATGTCCGTCGAACTGATCGATTTGAAGCCGACCCTTTGGTTTCTACAGGCACAGCAGTCTATTCCGACTACAGTCATTCGGGTTATACCCGTGGCCATCTTGCCCCTGCGGGAGATATGGCATTTGAGGAGAAAGCAATGCAGGAGAGCTTTCTGATGAGCAATGTATCACCACAGACCAAGGTGTTTAATAATGGCGTCTGGAAAGAACTTGAAATGCAGGTGAGGCAATGGGCTGATCAGGACAAAAGATTGTATATAATTACAGGTCCGGTCTTCAAGGATAGTCTTGGTATTATTGGTAAAGGCAATAAAATTGTAGTTCCCAGATATTTTTATAAAGTCATTCTGCATTATGAAGGTTCTGAAAAACGGGCCGTTGCTTTTCTGGTTCCCCATGAATTGTCTGAAAAACCACTCGAAAATTATATGGTCACCGTAGATCAGGTTGAGGAGGTGACGGGCATTGATTTTTTCCGAAACATGATCAATGATGAGGAGGAGGAAGCACTGGAAAGTACATTTTCTATAAATTTCTGGCCATTGGATCAGCAATTATACCGGAAAAGGGTGGAAACTTGGAACAAGGAATGAACAATATCACGTACCAAATCACTATAACTTGACGATATGAACCAGGGCATCAGGGCACTTTATTCTATGGCAAACCGTGATGAACGCTTGATCATCGGATTGATGTCGGGAACATCGCTGGATGGACTGGATGTGGCTTTGTGTAAAGTGATGGGTTCTGGTGCAAATACCCGGCTTGAAGTACTGGAGTTTGAAACATATGCCTATGAGGAAGACTGGAAAGAGAAAATACGAACTGTTTTTGCTCGTGAACAGGTAAATTTTCCCTACCTGGCTTTGTTGAATGAGTGGGTAGGCATGCAGCACGCGGCAATCATACGCACCTTCCTGGCGTCGAAAGGGAGGAAGGCTTCTGAGATCGATCTGATCGCCAGTCATGGACAGACAGTGATGCATGTACCCCGACACCAGCATGAGTATTCCGATATGCCCAATGCGACTTTGCAAATCGGTGATGGGGATCATCTCGCAGTTCATACGGGAATTATCACGGTCAGCGACTTCAGGCAAAAGCACCTGGCAGCCGGCGGCGAAGGGGCACCATTGGCTGTATATGGCGATTACCTGCTGTTTAGCCAGCCGGGTGAAGACCGAATCATGCTGAATATGGGAGGTATTGGTAACTTCACTTTTTTGCCCGGAGATTGTGATGCCAGCCGTGTGTTTGTAACAGATACCGGACCTGGAAACACATTAATGGATGGCTGGGCCAGAAAAAAATTTCAACTGGCATATGACCCACAGGGGTCGATTGCCGAATCGGGAATTGTACACCATGGTTTACTACAGGCTCTCAAAAACCACTATTTTTTTTCTTTGCCTTTTCCAAAAACTACAGGTCCTGAAGTGTTTCACCTGGGAATGGTGGAAGAGGAACTAAAAAAGATTTCGGCCGAAAGCCTGAAAGACGAAGATGTCATGGCAACTCTAAACAAATTGAGTGCCGAAACCATTGCCGAGGCAGTATATCGGGAGATTGGAGATTCGCCATTTCATGTGTATTGCAGTGGCGGCGGAATGCATAATCAACTACTCATGAAATCATTGGCGGAGTTGTTGCCTGCCTGTCATTTTTTAGCAATTGATGCAATTGGAATCAGCGGG
Organism: Saprospiraceae bacterium; assembly: GCA_021298335.1. Lineage (GTDB taxonomy): Bacteria > Bacteroidota > Bacteroidia > Chitinophagales > Saprospiraceae > OLB9. The sequence continues at coordinate 3,868 of JAJTEZ010000117.1, forward strand.
GATGCTAAGGAAGCTGTATTATTTGCAGTGTTGGCAAATGAGACAGTGGCTGGTAATCCGATAGACTTTGGGGCTAGGGAGGGTGTTCCTGGAGTTACTATGGGTAAAATTTCTCTTCCAAAGTAGGAGGTTGGTGCCCTAGGACGCTTTTGAAGGAAAAGTACATGTTTTTTACTTTCTATTCGCGCTATTGGGAAAATTATTGCCTTAAATATTTGTTTATCCTAAAACGAATGCCTTATTTTGCACTTCAATCGAAAATAATACAAGAAATGTCACAAATCGCAGAAAAAGTCAGGAAAATTATCATCGACAAACTTGGTGTTGATGAGTCACAGGTTACCAATGAAGCCAGTTTTACCAATGATTTGGGTGCGGACTCTCTGGACACTGTGGAACTGATCATGGAATTTGAAAAAGAATTTGATGTTACAATTCCGGATGAGCAGGCAGAAAAAATTCAGACTGTAGGTCAGGCAATAGATTTTCTCGAAGCTGCCAAGGCCTGATAACAAAAAGAAATCAGAATCAAATCCACAAAGGCTTCCGTCTTTGTGGATTTTTTTTTCCCCCTTGTTTTGATTCTCCTGCAACAAACACAATTTGATACGATTGACCGAGCATCGTTTCCTCATCAGGTAGAATATCCACACTCATTCACTATCTCTGAGAAAAGTTCTTTCCTCAGATTCAAAAATTCTCCTAAAAAAATTTCATTTTTGTCTTGAAATTGAAGACCACTTATGAGACGAGTTGTTATTACGGGCATTGGAGCCCTCACACCCATAGGCAATACATATGCAGCCTATAAACAAGGCTTAAGCAACGGAGTCAGCGGTGCAGGCCTCATCACGCGTTTTGATGCATCGCATTTCAAGGTGCGCTTTGCTTGTGAGTTGAAAAATTTTGATGTAGAGCAATTCATTCCCCGAAAGGACGCGCGACGCCTGGATCCTTTTGCGCAATATGCAATGATTGTGGCAGACGAGGCCATTCAGCACGCCGGACTTTTACCTGAATCGCTAAACCTAGACAGAGTGGGTGTCGTCTGGGGTACAGGTATTGGAGGATTTGAAACGATTGAAAATGATATTTCTGAGGCCGCACTCTGGACGGGAGAACCAAGGTATAGTCCATTTCTAATACCTAAGCTCATCGGCGATATCGCCCCTGGTCATATCTCGATCAAATATGGTTTTAGAGGAATCAATTACGGTACCGTTTCAGCATGTGCCTCTTCGACACATTCCATCATCGCCTCCTTTGATTATATCCGGATGGGGAGGGCAGATGTGATGATTACCGGTGGCTCAGAGGCAGCCATTACCCGTGCCAGTGTGGGTGGATTTTCTGCAATGAAGGCGATGTCTGAGAGAAACGACAGCCCGGAGACGGCCAGCCGCCCGTTTGACCGAGATAGAGATGGATTTGTGCTGGGTGAAGGCGCGGGAGCTTTGGTTCTGGAGGAACTCGAACATGCGCGCAAGCGAGGGGCGACCATTTACGGTGAAATTATCGGCGCAGGCATGACAGCTGATGCCTATCATATGACCGCCCCACACCCTGAGGGACTTGGAGCGCGTAATGTGATGGCTCTCGCTATCCAGGATGCCGGAATCAGCCCTGATCAGGTAGAGTACGTCAATGTCCACGGTACATCTACGCCGTTGGGAGATATCGCCGAAACAAAAGCCATTCAGGCAGTATTTGGTGATTCAGCCTACAAACTAAACATCAGTAGCACAAAGTCCATGACGGGACATTTGCTGGGTGGCGCAGGAGCCATCGAAGCCATCGCCTGCGTAGTTGCCATCAACGAGGGATTTATCCCGCCAACCATCAACCATTTTACAGACGATCCTGAGTTTGACGCAAAGTTGAATTTTACATTCAATGAGGCCCAGGAGCGTAAAATCAATATCGCCTTGAGCAATACGTTTGGCTTCGGAGGTCACAACGCCTCAGTTTTGATTCAACGTTTTACAGAATAAGCCATCGTGAATCTGGTCAGACGCTTGTATAACCGGTATTTATCTGCAGACAGGGAACTGACGAATAAATTACGTCCTATTCTGGGGTTTACTCCTGCAAGGCTCAGCTTGTTCAAAACAGCATTCTACCACAAGTCGATGACCAATGAAACGCCGGGAAGGCCCACAAACGAGCGTTTGGAATATCTGGGTGATGCCATCCTTTCGACGATTGTAGCTGAATATTTGTTTCGAAAATATCCCAATAAAGACGAGGGATTTCTCACAAAAATGCGTTCAAAAATTGTAAAGCGCCACACGCTCAACGAGATAGCCGATAAAATGGGTTTGGACGTCATTCTCGCCGAATACAGTCTCGGTAAAATGAGTAGTTCGATGCTGGGAAATGCCCTCGAAGCACTGGTCGGTGCTATCTATGTTGAATTTGGGTACGTTCGGACACGCAATTATGTGATCAGGAATATTCTGATGAAGTATCTCGATATCATCGAACTGGAAAGCCGTGACGACAATCACAAATCACAACTTCTTGAGTGGTGTCAGAAGCAGGGAAAAGAAATCAGTTTTACAACGTTGTCTAAATTTAAACTCGACAAGCGTGACTGCTTCAAAGTTGCCGTACTCATCGATGGCCAGGAAATGGCGACAGCAGAGGATTTTAATAAAAAATCGGCAGAGCAAACTGCCGCTTCACGCGCAATTCAGCGCCTCAATATATTCAGCACCGCGAATTAAATTATGGATTCACTGACTCAAATTGTTCTCGGTTCTGCCATGGCAGAAGCTGCTCTGGGAAAGAAAATTGGCAACCGGGCAATCGTCTGGGGTGCAATTGCCGGTACGTTGCCTGATCTTGATGTGCTGGCAAATGCCTTCATGAGTCCACTGGATGCCCTCGCATTCCACCGCGGTCCCACTCACTCACTCCTGTATTGTACCCTTGCAGCACCCATTCTCGGCTGGGCGGTGCAGCGGCTTTACAAGCAATCCTGGCATAGGTGGGTAGGTATGGTAGCCTGGTCGCTACTGGTTATAGCTTTGGGACTGTTTTTGGCCTTTATGGGAACTTTTTCCGTCGAAAAATTGTTTGCAGGCCTTTTTATCATAAGCGTAGGACTCTGGTGGATATTCAGAAAATACCTGAATCCTGCCTACGAAAGCCCTCAGGCAACGGTGCGCGAATGGCAGTGGATGTTTTGGCTGGCTTTGTTTACGCACCCGGTGCTCGATTGTTTTACAACTTATGGCACGCAGGTATTACTGCCGTTTTCTGACAGTCGTGTCGCATTCAATAACATCGCAGTCGCCGATCCGGCATATACTCTGCCATTTCTCGGCTGCCTGATAATCGCTATGTCCTATGGAAGGACAATGCAACAGCGACGTCGATGGTTGTACAGGGGCATCATATTCAGCGCGATCTACATGATGATGACATTTTTCAACAAATCTCGGGTAAATACCATTTTTGAACAATCGCTGATGCACGAAAAGATCGCCTGGTCCCGCTATATGACAACACCCACGATTCTGAATAATGTGCTCTGGAGTGCCATCGCTGAGACGGATAGTGCCTATTATTACGGGCAATA